>CAYXEN010000001.1:0-1212 GCA_964464035.1 uncultured bacterium
AGCGGCCACCCCGGCGCAAGCATCGCATAGCGGATTGGCTAAACCGCCTAGCTTGCATTTGAAACTCGCGCATGTAACCGCCGCCCAGCACGTTCGTTTCAGACGATCTTTGATGAGCTGTGGGCTTTGTTGGTTCCCCGTCACCAGATCCGCGAAAGACTGATCGTTCAGAAGAGTCATGAGAAGCTCGCCGTCCGGATTGTTGTTGAGTGTATTGCCCAGGTGGCGTTCATAGAATGCGCCGAAATCGGCGAGCCTGGCCCCAACCTCCTCGACCTCGGGCGCCGAGTCGAGCGCTTCCCCTCGCAGGTAGCGTGCTACGATCTTGTCCATCGCTTCATCGTCCAGTCTCGGGTAATCGATCGCGAGCTTGTCGCCGTTGATCTCGTATCTTTCGTAGACACGGTCGCTTGTTCTGCTTATCGAAGCCGTGAGCATGTCCGATGCCGTCTGCTCAAGGAACCAAATGCCGTCTTGACCAGGAGGAAAAGCAAGCTCTATACGATAGAGCATGTTTCCCTTTTCATCTCTGATCTCCGCCTTCATCGCTAAGGGCAATGGAGCCTCGTCGGCTCTAGTGATGATCACGTTTCGCGATTCGTTGTTCCTTGCGATCTCGGCTCGAAATACCCTCCTGCTCTCGTCGCGAACCGCTTTCACGATCTCGATGCCTTTAATGTTCTCGCGCGCAGTCGAACTTACCGGCGCCTCCGAACGAGAACAACCGGGAGCCGGGGACAACACCGCCGCGACGAGCATCAGGCTCAATAACCCATTTATATGTTTCATTTCAGTCCTCCTTTACCAGTTCCGACAACCGAAAAAGCATCTTGCAGGCCAGAATTCTTTGGGGAGGCAAGCCACTGTCAGATCAGAAGTTGCCAGGCATGGCCTCTCGAGCAAGTGCTTTGATGAGAATTCCTTCAGAATCGATTTCCGGTGGTGCATCATTCAAGACAATGTTAATTAATTGGTTAGCTCGACAGGCCCGGATCCTCGAGATGTCAAGATTTCGACACTTACAGGACGGAGGTGTGCTAAAAAAATCTTGATATATGCATGAATTCGCAGAAAGGAACAAATCTCTTGATGTTGCTTGATCTGGCGTCGCAACCCTTCGCACCAAATTTCATACAGAAAATGCATACGCTGTTTATCCATTCCCCGGTGACAACGGCATCCGATTCGAACTCAATCCCGAAATGGAGGAAT
>CAYXEN010000001.1:1312-67624 GCA_964464035.1 uncultured bacterium
CCATTCCCCGGTGACAACGGCATCCGATTCGAACTCAATCCCGAAATGGAGGAATCAACTTGGTTGTGGAATGAGTTCGACAATACAAAAAAACCTTAGCGCTCATCAAATCAGCAGTTGATGCCAAGCAATGATCCAGTAATAATATATGCTCGATCTATGACAATAGGCATTGCAAGGAGGTCTCGCCATGAGAGGATTGTCTTCTCTCTTCCTCGCTGCAGTTCTCGCTCTTGCCCCTGCCCTGCTTCATGCAGGATGGCCCGACGGCGGCTTCGCGATCTCAAACGGATCGGGGAACCAGGTCAACCCACGAATCACCAGCGACGGGCACGGCGGCGCGCTGATAACCTGGCAAAGCACGTCCGGTAACGGACACGATATCTATGCGCAACGCGTGAGCGGAGACGGAGTCGTTCTCTGGCAAACCGGCGGCGTATGTGTATGCGACGAGCCCGGCGACCAGATAAAGCCGCAGATCGCTCCCGACGGATCGGGGGGAGCGATCATCACGTGGGAAGACTACCGCAACGGAAACCCCGACATCTTCGCCCAGAGGGTCGACGCCGCCGGCAATGTCCGCTGGACTGCGGGAGGAGTCGGAATCTGCGTGATCGGAGTGGATTACAGGCTATATCAATACGATCCCAAGATCGCGAGCGACGGCGCGGGAGGAGCCATCATCGTATGGGACGACGAGAACAAACCTCCCACGGATCCACCCACCAACTATCCTGACTACGACTACAACATCTACGTCCAGAGAATCGATTCCACCGGCGCCGCCCTATGGGGGGACGCCGGAAAGGCAATAACATCGCACTGGGTGGATTGCTTCATCGATTCCAGGATCGTTTCCGACGGCAGCGGGGGCGCTTTCATCTCATACGTAAGATACTATCCCCACGAACCGCTTGGCGACAAGCTGTACGTGGTGAGGCTGGACTCCACGGGCGCAGTCACATGGTCGAACAAAGTTTATGACGATTTCCTGCGTGCCCGACATGAATACCTCTCCCGGGACGGATCGGGAGGATTGATCATAGTCTTCAACTGCTCGAGCATAGCGACGATTCAAAGGTTGGACGAGGCAGGCAATTCCTACTGGGAGCCCGGTGGGTTGCTCTTACGTGCGAACAGCTATTTCCCCTTGGCCGTTCCCGACGGTTCCGGGGGGGCGATCGTGTCTTGGAACGGCGGGGGAGTGCAGCGGGTGGATTCAGCGGGGACTTGCCTTTGGAACGACAAGAGCTTCTCATCCTCGGGCAGACCGGGTGGAATGATTCCATATGGAAACGGGAGTTCGGTCGTGATCTGGAGCGAAGGGATGGTCAAGGCGCAGATGCTGAACGAATTCGGCGATCGCAACTGGTCCCCTTCGGGCGTGCTCCTATCCCCGAACGGCTCCAACCAACATGATCCGGGCATCATTCTCGACGACGCGGGGGGAGCGATAGCCGCTTGGCAGGACGGCCGCAGCGGTGTGAGCCAGATTTACGTGACCAGGATCGATTATTTCTCCGACATGATCTCCCTCGACCCCATCGGGGACCGCGAAGTCTACACGGGCGACACGCTCAGAATCCAGCTCGGAGCATACGACCCGGTAGGAACGGTGCCGCTCGTGTACAGTTCGGACGCCGACGTTGCCTTGCCCTCCCCTGCCACCCTCGATGAGAACGCGGGGCTTTTCACGTGGATTCCCGCCCAGGGAGACGAGGGAGAATACGCGGTGACGTTTCGTGTCACCAACGGCACGTATTACGACAGCGAGAGAATCACTATAAGCGTATATTACGATTCGACGCGAGTGCCGGTCAGGTTGCGAGACTTCTCGGCGACGCGGGACGGTAACGCCATCAAGGTGATTTGGACGCTGAATGCACCAAGTGATCCCGTGGCCTTTCGTGTGTCCAGGCGGTCTTCGAGCGAAGGAAGATATATCGAGCTTCACGGTATGGAGATCACGCGGCGTGATCTCACATGGTCGTTCAAAGACGATGGCTGCCGGCCCGGCGAAACTTACAGTTACAAGGTCGAGTATTCAAGCCCCGGGGGGCGAAGCCTCCTCTTTGAAACCGAGCCGATCCGCATTCCCGAAATCGCCTTTGCCTTGTATCCCAATCAACCGAATCCTTTCAAGGGCGAAACGAAGATCTCCTATTACCTGCCAAGTCCGACCAAGGTGCGCCTGGACGTGTTCGACGTCTCCGGTCGATTGATCGCTCACCTGGTGGATGGATTCCAGGGGCAAGGCCATAGATCGGTGACATGGAATGGAAAGAACGACACAGGGCAAGTCGTTTCAGCGGGCGTATATTTCTGCAGGTTGCGTGCGTACAACAATAGATCGCTCACTCGAAAGATGATTATGCTCAAATGACATCGGAACTCGTCCTCTTGACGATGTTTGGAGCCGGAATGAGCGGCTCCCGGAAAGAGAATTCTGCGGTACCCCGGAATTGATCAAGCTGTTCAACATCGTCAGGAGAGTCGGGTGTACTCAGGATTTGCCGAATCAAAGCTTGCAAACTTATTTTCATAATATTCCTGAGACACGGCTTGTTTCTTCCTTACTCGCGACAATACTTCATCGTAATTCTCGAAAAGAAGAGACACGATTCTCTTGTCTATAGCTTTCTTGTCGGCCAGATCGATCAGGATGTTTTCGATTTCCTTGCTCTTCATCCTTTTCCTGTAGGGCCTGTTCTCGGACAGTGCCGTGAAGATGTCAGCCACGGCCATTATCCTGGCCCCCGTGCTGATTCTGTCGGCTCCGATGTGAAATGGATAACCGGACCCGTCGAGTCTTTCGTGGTGAAACGAAGCCCATTCCGCGATTTGATCGAGACCTCCTATCGTATTCAAGACCGTGTAAGTAAAATACGTGTGCTGTTTCATGAGAGAATATTGTTCTTTCGTCAATTTCCCCGGTTTATTGAGAATGGAATTCGGAATAGCCAGCTTGCCCAGGTCGTGAAAATTCCCGGCCATCTCCATCATTGTTACCTTGGTCTCCGTCAGCCCGAATATTTCAGAAAGGATGGCGGCGCACGCGGCTACTCCAGATGAGTGTGTCGTAGTGAAAGGCGACCTGAAATCAATTATGCTTCTGAAAAGCAGAGCAATCGAGGTTATACCATCAACGTCTATTTCCACCCGCCTGAAAGGACCGGAATGCAGGAGAAGAGAATATAAACGAGGCGAGGTCAGATCCAGCCAGAAATCCTCGCGCTTCGCTATCGTAACAAACAGATCCACGACGTCCTGATGAAACACGGTTCCTGCAACGGAGGTTATTGTCGAAACGAGTTCTTCGACTTGATGCAAGATATATTGGTCGCGATTGATTCTCCGCTCGACCAAGTCGGCTAGGAGAATCACCTGCGCCTCCATGACATCGGGAGAATCTATGGACGCCCCCCACCTTTCCCAGGGCATATGATGAAACCTGATGATTCTCGCTGCATCCTTCAACAACGGCGAAGATTCGAATAAAAACGCTCCCCGAATGCTATGCGTTTCCAGGTCCCTTTCTTCAAAATTGTGGAGACGAACCTGTCTTCCGGGGCCAATGCGCCGATATCATGAAGTAATGCGGCGATGTATATCTTCTCTGTGGTTTCTTTGGAGAGTTTGGCAGCTTTGGCGATTTGCCAAGCAATGAACGCGGTCCTCATTTGATGCGAGGCAATCAACGGGTTGGCAAGGTCCACTGCATCCGAGAGTGACAGGAGTAGATTGCCTAGATTTACGGAGATTTCTTTTAACATATCGATCCTTTGCTCAGGGCGAAAGCTTCGTCAGACCAATTGCCTAAAATGGATTTCGGCCGGATGCGCTCCTGCGCTTCAAATCTCGCTTGGATTTTTCGGATTGGATCGACAATTTCTATAGTATCTTTTTGTTTGCGGAAGATTTTGCCGCCCGATCTCATGTCCGGGAATCTCCACGGGCGCAAGGGCTCCTTCAAGCCCTACCCTGCGCAGCAACTCAAGCGTGACACGTCCTTCGAGAAGGTGAGCGCCGCGAGCTTTATCGCTTCCGACAGGGTCAAGTAAGGATGGAAGGTGGAGGCGATCTCGGCTACCGGTATCGAGTACTTGATCGCGAGTGCGGCTTCCATCAAGAGCTCGCTCCCTTCTGGTGCCAGTATGCGGGCGCCTAGAAGCTTGTCGGTCGAGCGATCCCGGATGAGCTTCACGAAGCCGCGCGTGTCGCGTCCGGCGAGAGCCCTGGGAACGTGCGACAGGGGAAGAACCGTCTCCTCCGCATCCAATCCTTTCCCCTTGGCCTCGTCGAGGTCCATGCCGACGCCCGCTACCTGTGGATCGGTGAATATCACCCAGGGGATCGCCGTGTAGTCGCGCTTCTTTCCTGCTCCGGTTACAGCGTTCTGTGCAGCGAGCGCGCCCTCGTATGCGGCCGCGTAGACGTAGAGGTATTCGCCTATCACGTCTCCCGCGGCGAATATCCCGGGCACTTTGGTCTGGAGAGTGTCGTCGACCTCTACCGCGCCTGACTCGTTGGTCTTGACCCCTACCTCCTCGAGCCCCATTCCCGCCGTGTTGGGCCTCCTGCCCGTGGCTACGACTATCTCCTCTGCGGAAAACATCCTTCTCTTGCCTCCTACATCGGCCGTTACGACTACGTCCCCGCTGCTTCGCGTGATCGAGCACAGGGTGACTCCCGTTACGATTTCCATCCCCTCCCCCCGCAGGTAACCGGTGAGAGCGTCAGTAAGGTCGCTCGCCTCGCCGGGAAGGATCCTCGCCGAGCGCTGCAGGAGTATCACCCTCGTGCCGAGGCGGGCCAACATCTGTCCCAGCTCGAGGGCTATGTAGCGCCCGCCGATCACTATCGCCGACCGGGGAAGTTTCTCGAGGGACAGCGCTTCGGTGCTGGTGAGATACCCGGCATCGGCAAGACCGACTACATCCGGCACCCTGGGAGAGGCACCGGTCGCGATCAGGATCCGCTCAGCTTCTATCGAGCGATCGCCTACGCGTACTTCGCGGGGCCCGACCAGGCGCGCCCGCCCTTCGACTATCGTGATAGAGCCGAAGCTCTCGGCTACGTCTACGTACTTGCTCCTTCTCAGCTCTTCCACCAGCGAGTCCTTCTGAGCCACGAGAGCGGCGAAGTCATCGATCCTGCTCGTCGACGTTATGCCGCGAAAATCGTGGTGCAGTGCGTTGTGGTGTGCTTGGGCGGCGCGTATGAGAGCCTTGGAGGGAACGCATCCCACGTTCACGCACGTTCCTCCTATGGGGAGGCCGTCGTTTATGATGGTCGCCCTCGCCCCCAGCTCGCTCGCCTTTATGGCCGCGGAGAACGCCGCGGAACCTCCGCCGATGATCACTAGGTGCATCGCGCGCGCATCATCGCCGGCCGAATCTTTTTTCTCTCCGGGATCGTTTCCCGGTTTGCAGCAATCTGACATTTCGTTCCTCCTTCAAGTGGGGCGGGATCGCAGGTTCCGCCGGCCCCCGATTGAGATGAGGAGCCTACGATGATCGTTTCCGGCTCCGCCGGGAACGACACTATTACCGGCGGTCGGTGGCCGGCAACGGCTTCGAGGGGTAACCGGCCTTCTTGGTCGCTTTCAATAGATCCACTATATGAACCAGCGATGAATCGAAACGGACGACCGCCATGGGCGGATCCAAGGTGACCTTCGCCTCCTTCACGCCGTCCAGCCTGGTAAGAGCCTTCCTTATCGTTATCGTGCACATCTTGCAGGTCATGTTGTCCACCTTGAGTGTTACCTCCTGGAGCGGCTTCGGGCGCTCGCTCTTCGTTGCCGCATAGACGCTCGATATGATGTAGGGAGCGCTCAACAAGAGAATCACGAGTACGGTGACTATCCAGAGGGCTATGCGCGTTCCCTTGCGGAAGCGGGTCTTTGCACACGCGCTTCCAGGTTCGCACGTTTCCTCCGCCGGTTTGCGATAGACCTTGTAGAAGGCAAAACCCAGGAAACCGAGTGTCATCGCGATGAAGATCGGCCGAAAGGGCTCGAGTACCGTGAGGGTGCTTATCCAGGCGCCGCTCACGCCGAGAAGGAGAAGCACGAAGGGTCCTATGCAACAGATGGATGCCGCTATCGCGGCCAGGACTGCTCCCGCCATGCCCAGCTTGGGGGTGGTCTTTGCGACGTTTTCATTTCCGTTCATTTCGTTCCCTCCTGTTCGAGACGGCCGGGCTCGGAGCCCGGGCACTGGAAACCATGCAGCCGCGCGTGTGCTACGCCTGCTTCAGAAGAGTGGTCACCATCTTTATCACCCTGTTCAGGCGCTCGTCGGCGCTTCCTTCCATACAAGTTCTCATGCAAGCCTGGAGTTCGCTGTCGAGGATCGACGAGGCGACGGCGTTCAGGGCCGCCTTCACCGCGGCTATCTGGAGGAGCACCTCGTCGGCGCACCGGCGGGAGTTCACCATCCCCTTTATGCTTCTTACGTGGCCTTCGATCCTGGAGAGGCGGTTCGTGAGGTCCCGCCGAGTTTCTTCGTCCAAGTACTCGAGTTGCGCTGTACCAGCCTGTTCCTCGTAATCTCTGTCAGCCATTTCGGTCTCCTCGTGTCCGGTTAGTCTTCTTGTCTACCTGTTTGCAGCCATTACAATAATGATATATCCCCCCCAGGGGGATGTCAACCCTAATTATTGGTGTCAGAAGGCTCCGGGAAATTACATCTCGCGAGTGGTGTTCCTTCGGTCTCGACCTCCGTCTATGAATTCGAATTCAGGCCGACGCAAGATCCCGTCTACGTGATGTACAGGGCGAAGCAGGGAGACCAACGTCCGCTGGACGATTGACGCGCAAGGATCTCTTGCACCAAGGCTGGTCTTCATGGACATAAAGCCCGGCGACTATCCCAACGTCCTGGAAATCAAGAAAGACAAGAAACATCATCACAAGAAGAAAAAGAAGGAGCACGAGAAGGGCGGAGTGCTTCCCGTCGCCGTTCTCGGTCAAGCGGACTTCGATCCCGGCGATGTTGATATTTCGTCGGTGCGCCTCGAGGGCGCAGTCCCGGTCGGCGAGAAAATGAGACTGGAGGACGTGGGAAGTCCGTCGGGTGGAGAAAGCTGCCCGTTCACTTCGAGTGATCGCGACGGTTTCGAAGACCTGATTCTCAAGTTCCGCAAGAAAGACATCGCCTCGATCGTCTCTTCGGACGACGATCTCCCCGAAGGATCGGAGATAGAACTCAAACTCACGGGGGCATTGATCGACGGCACGCCGTTCGAGGCTTTCGATTGCGTGGTGATCCACGATAAGAAACACAAGAAAGACGATGACGTGACCGGGCGCCTCGTCCGCGTACTCCAGAGCGGGACGCGACCTGCCGGTGTGAATACTGTCAGCTGGGATGGAAGCAAGCTTGCGAGCGGCATCTATTTCTTGAGGCTCGAAACGGGAGGGAAGACGATCGCAAGGAAACTCGTCGTCGTGAAATAGCTAGTTCGTCTGTTTTTCAAGAACAAAAGAGAGCGCCCCTCGGCCGGGACCTTTCGATCCGCCGATCGGGGCGCTCTCTTGTTCGCCGCTCCAGCTCAAGAGATCAGGAAGCGTATGACATGCCTTTGACGAACCGTTGGCGCGGAGCGAGCGAGGATTTAGTACCGCCTCACTTCACAGGAGCCTTCTCCGCCTCTTTCTTCCCCCAGCTCTTGTCTTCGAACTTGGGCTGCGAAGGCTTCTGCTGCGTCCCCATCTTGCAGCTTCCCTCGAAGAAGACGCCCTCATCGATGACGAGGCGGGCCGTTTGAATGTCACCTTCGACGTGGGAACCGCTCTGGAGTTCGATCTTGTTGCTCCCCTTGATATTTCCGACTACCTTGCCGCCGATTATGGCATTCTTGACCGCCACGTCCGCCTTTACGACGCCGGACTTGCCCACGATCAGTGTCTCCGGGCACTTTATCTGCCCCTCGAACTCGCCGTCGATCCTGATCGTCCCCTGAAGCTCGATGTCACCCTTGACCTTGCACCCCTGCCCAAGGATGGAATTCAGACTCCCCTGCCCTGTCGGGTTTTCCGCTTCTTTTCCAAACATGTTTTTTTCCTCCTCTGGAAAACTTGCTTTCAAGCGCCGGACGTCGAAAAATTATACACAAACCACCCCGAGTATAAAGCCCTTTTTTCCAACCCGGGCTCACTCGAGCAGGTACTTGCGCGGGTCGACTGACAACCCGTTCTTCCTTACCTCGAAATGAAGATGGGGGGCCGAGCTCCTTCCGGTGCTGCCTACGAATGCTATGACTTGGCCTTTCGTCACCCTGTCACCCTTCTTGACCATGTTGCGTGCGTTGTGCCCGTACATCGTGCTGATTCCGAAGCCGTGGTCGATGACGATCATGTTGCCGTACACTTCATCCCACGTGCTGGTCACTACCAATCCATCCGCGGGTGCAAGAACCGGGGTATTGTGTTTGGCAGCAATATCTATGCCCGGGTGGTACTTGGAGCTTTTCTCACCGCCGGTCGTATAGAACTCCCGCGTGACGTATCCTTTTACCGGCCACATGGTCGGCGTCGCCTTGAGAACCCTCCGTTGCTCAGACTTGTTCATGCCGAAAGGATTCTCCTCCTCGCTTATGGCCGGATATCTTGCAATCGCCGACAATTTTGCCACCACGAGGCTGTCGTCGGGCGTGAGGTCGATGCCCATCATCTTCTTTATCTGGATGCTCATCGCTTGCACCTGGAGGAGTTCGTGTTTCAGCGAATCGATCTGCGCCGTGCGTGCGAGGAGCTGCGAGTTCTCGCGCTCCAGCCTGGCGGCCTTGCTCGCGCGAATCGCGACCTGCCCGTAGCTCGCCACGAAGAACAATATGGCGAGAAGAAACAGCACGGCGAGGGAGACGAAGGTATAGAGCAGCCTGTACGAAATATGATAGTTCCTCGTCCGGGCGTCGTCGTGCGGTACTACGATGAGCGTAAGGTGCCTACTCATTTCACCTGGGGAGAGGAATGTTCATGAGTTCGGCCAGGCGCTCGAAATCCTCGTGGCTGTAGAACTCGATGATGATCCTTCCCTTGCCTCCTCTCTTCTCTTCGATCGTCACGCGCGTTCCGAGATGCTTGGAAACGGCCTCCTCCAGAAAAGTTATGTGCGCCGGCTTCTCTTTCTTCGCCTGCCCGGATGTCGTCCGGCGCGAACGCGTGTTCTTGCGCGCTTCGCCGGCCGCAGCTTCGGTGGCTCTCACACTCATCTTGCGTTCCACTATCTCGCGGGCGAGCCTTATCTGCTCTTCCCGCTGCCCGACCGAGAGCACGGCGCGAGCGTGCCCTTCCGTGAGTTTGCCCGCGCGCACCATTTCCTTCACTTCTTCGGGCAGGTTCAAGAGCCGCATCGTATTGGAAACGGAGCTCAGATCCTTGCCGATGAGACCGGCCAGTTCGCTGAGCGTCATGTCGAAGGACTCGACCAATCTCTTGTAAGCTTCCGCGACATCCATGGCGTTCAGATTCTCGCGCTGCAGGTTCTCCACGAGGGCCAGCCTCAATGCGTCCGCGTCGGCCGCATCCTTCACGATGACCGGCACGGTGGCGAGTCCGGCCGCCTTCGCCGCCCTCCACCTTCTCTCCCCCATGATCAACTCGTAACCCGCTTCCGTGCGCCTCACCACCAGCGGTTGGAGGACCCCGTCCTTGGCGATGCTCTTGGCGAGGGAATCGATTTTTTCACGGTCGAAGTCCTTCCGCGGTTGAAATCGATTCGCCTCTATCTCGTCCACGCCGAGCTCGATTATCTTCTCCGACTGGAGAGAATCGATCATGGCATGGGGAATGAGGGCTTCAAGCCCCTTTCCAAGCGCTTTCTTAGCCACTTCTAATCACCTCTCTTGCAAGTTTGAGATAACTCTTCGCCCCCTGGCATTGCACATCGTAGAGAAGGATGGGTTTGCCGAAACTGGGGGACTCGCTCAGTTTGACGTTTCTGGGAATGATGGTGTCGTAAACCTTGTCGCCAAAGTAAGATATCGTCTCCTGCGCCACCTGGCTCGCCAGGTTGAGCCTGCGGTCGAACATGGTGAGCAGCACGCCCTCTATGCGGAGTGATGGGTTGAGCGTGGACTGCACGAGCTTCACGGTTCCCAGGAGCTGGCCCAGGCCCTCGAGCGCATAATACTCGCACTGAACGGGTATGAGGACCGAGTCCGCCGCCGTTAGCGTGTTCAGGGTCAGAAGCCCAAGGCTGGGGGGGCAATCGATCAGAACGAAATCGTACTCGTCCCGGATGGGATCCAGCGCTTGCTTGAGCCTGAGTTCGCGCGCAATTTGTGATACGAGTTCTACTTCCGCTCCCGTGAGCCTCTCGTTCGAGGGCAGGAGGAAGAGATGGGGGAGCGATGTTTCAACAATAGCTTCTTTTATCAGCGATGGATCAAACAGTGTCTCATAGACTGTCGTTTTGAAGCTGCTCTTATCCATCCCGAGGCCGGAAACCGCGTTCGCCTGGGGATCTATATCGACGAGCAGCGTCTTCTTCTCGGCCGCGGCCAGGCTGGCACCCAGGTTGACGGCCGTTGTGGTCTTGCCGACCCCGCCTTTCTGGTTGGTAATCGCGATCACTCTACCCATTCGTGTAACCACCTGTCCTTACATGAATTAGCTGCGTTTAGCCCGGCTCCCTCTCGCCGCGCCGAGCACATTTTTCGTCCCGTTTTCTCGCGCCGGGGACGTGCGGAAGTCGCCGACCACGCTCACGGGCATGACCCGGGATGAGTATTCATCCAGGGATTGAACAATACTCGCGCCGTTATGTCACCCCTATCGTCGGAGTCCAGAATGGTCTTCGCGATCTCGGACGAATCCTGCGGCTGATACGCGAACCCCCAATAATTGCAACGGGCATCGATCGAGGGAAGCCCCCCGTTGAATCCAGGCTCGAGGTGGATGTTGTGCCCCCCGTTCACTCTGAGGATATCATTGAAGAATATCGCGCAACCATGGATCTCGGGATAGACCTGTGTTATCAACTTTATGCCGTGCAAGGAGTTGTACGTTATGCTGTCGCCTTCGATCACTGTGCGCACGGTTCCCAGACTGTCCCTGAGATTGATCACGATCCCCGAACCGGTGTTGTATCGGATCGCGCTGTTCCTGATCACGAGTGAATCGGGCATGGTACTCTTGGAGAACTTTATCACCTCTATGCCGTTGCCCTTGTTGTCCACTATCTCGCATCCGTCGATGACGAGCGCCCCGGACGACCCGAAATACAGCCCCCTCACTCCACCATGGGTGAGTCGGCTGTTGACAAGGGTTATCCCTATGTCGTCATCAGCACGCAAGTTGGTTTCGGCATAGGAGATATCCGCCCAATACGCGTCGATGAGACCCGGCGTGCCGCCGCCACCGCCCTTGCCTCCGCCCAGCCACCTGGCGCCCCTGATCCCGACCCAGAATCCACTCGGGGGATTGCGGAGGTTGGGCTTGATGATCACCGGCTCGCTCTGAGTGCCCCTGATTCTCAATTCCCCGTACACGACTATCTCCATCGATGGAAAATCGACATAAACCCTGACTCCGGCATCTATCGTAAGAAGGCTCGACGTGTTCACGGAGAGCTCGTCGCCGACCGAAGGCGTCAAGATATAAGGGGAATTGCTCTTGGTCCACCTTGTCGTGTACCCGTTGATGTCCTGGCTCCAGGGTGTCCCCACCTCGAAGACGAGAGTGTCGGAACTCGTGGCCTTTTGGTCGGTTACGCTGGCGATCAGCGTGTCCACTCCCACTGTTCCCGGGGCCCTCCACGTGATTGTTGCACTACCCTGGGGGCTGAGGAAGGTCCCTGCGGACTTGGACCATGAAACCACGAGCGGATCGTCGTCCTTGTCGCTGATTTCGACGCTGAAAACGTTGGTCGTGCCCTTGCCGACTGCAAGCGGGGCCGTGACGAACCGAATGCTCGGCGGCGAATTCTCGCCTTCCACGCCGGTCGATTCGGAACAGCCCGTGGCCAATACAACTACAAGAAATATCGCAAGATACGCCTTCATGACCGCTCCCCTTCGTTTTTCGAGCGTGGGGTTTTCTCAATGTGTTAGATTAAATTGTCCTGCGGTGTTTTAGCAAGCAGTTTTCGCGAAGGCGAAAGCAATACCGCTTGCCGGGACGCCGACGATCGTACCGCCGGATCCCTCGAAAGCAACCCGCCTTTCGGATGCCGGGGATTTTCACGTGAAAACGCTCTGTGTAGCAATTGGTTACAATTGAACAGGAAAGGAAGGGTGGTCTTGACTATGAATCAAGGTATCGATGTGTCGACCGGGGATGGCCAGGGATCCGACCAGGCTACCCGGTCTTTTCGTAGAGGAGGAAGGTACCGGCGCCCGCCGTCTCGGCGCTTTTTATCTCTAGATCTTCCCCGATTCTCCCGGGGAAGACCTTCTCTTCGCTGCGCCTCAAGGTCAAGAAGACTCCGCCGGGCTTGAGCAGCGGCCCCGCGAGGGTTGCCGCTTCCGAGGGAGGGGCCACGGCCGTCGTCACTGCCACGTCGTAGGAGAGAGCCCGCCCCCCCAGGCGGGCGACGGTGCGTGCATCCTCGGCGAAAACCTCCAGCCTGTCCAGCTGTAGCACCAACGCCATCTTTTCGAGGAACGCGGCTTTTCGTTCCCTGCGCTCGACCAGAGTCATCGCCAAGCTCGGTGTCATGAGTTTCCAGACGATGCCGGGGAAGCCCGCCCCGGATCCTATGTCTATTACTTTCAAAATGCTGCGATCTTTCCCGCCCAGATGCTTCTCTTCGAGAAACTCCCACATCGACACGCTGATCCGAAGAAGCCCCGCCAGAACCCGGTCGGTGCCCCTCTTCGAGACGAGTCCAAGCTGCTCGTTGACCGACAAGATCTCTTCTATGTACAGGCTCGCCTTCCGGGCATCCAGCCTGGCGGACAGCGAACGGACGCTCGCGATTACGCCCTCGGCTTCATTTCGGTAATCTCTTGGCATTGCTACGCTTGGCGCTCCCACCCGATTCCTGTGTCCGCCTGCGCCGCAGGTGAACAGCCAGTATGGAAAGGTCCGCCGCCCTCACCCCGGAGATTCTCGAGGCCTGGCCGATGGTTTCCGGGCGGTGGCGCGTGAGTTTGAATCGTGCCTCGGCGGAAAGGCTCTTTATCCCTTCATAGGAGAAACCCGGTGGGATCGCCCTGCTCTCCAGATCCCTCAGTTTCTCTATCTCCCTCCTCTGCCTGGCGATGTATCCCGAGTATTTCACTTCGCACTCCACGAAAGGATCTATCCCATCATTCATCGGGTGCGGAAGGAAGTCCTGGATGTGCTCGAGGTGAACGCCCGGGCGCTTGAGCACCTGGAGAAGCGTGGCCGGCTTGGCGACCGGGTCCAGCCCCATTTGCGCGAAGATCGCGTTCCCCTCGCCGGCCGGGAACAGGGTTTCACCGAGTATCGCCAGAGCCCGTTCGACCTCGGCGGTCCTTCGCTCGACCTTCTCCAGCGCCTCGCCCGGAACCAGCCCCAGGGAACGCCCGTAATGCATCAGCCGCTCGTCGGCGTTGTCCTGGCGAAGGAGCAACCGGAACTCGGCGCGGGACGTGAACATGCGATAGGGCTCGTCGATCTCCTTGGTCGTGAGATCGTCTATGAGCACTCCGATGTAAGCCTCGTCCCTGCCCAGGATCATCGGGTCGCGCCCGGCGAGCGCAAGAGAGGCATTGATCCCCGCCATCAGGCCCTGGGCGCCGGCCTCCTCGTAACCGGAGGTCCCGTTGACTTGGCCGGCGAAGTAGAGGCCTCTTACTTCCTTGGTCTCGAGCGATCTGCCTATCTGGTCGGGAGGAAAGAAATCGTACTCGACGGCGTAGCCCGGCCGCTTCATCACGGCACGCTCCAATCCCGGAATAGAGTGCAATACTTCAAGTTGCACGTCCTCCGGCATGCTCGTCGACAGCCCGTTCACGTAGAGCTCCGGGTGTCCAAGCCCCTCGGGTTCTATGAAGATCTGGTGGCGTTCGCGGTCGGGGAATCTCACTACCTTGTCTTCTATCGAGGGGCAGTATCTCGGCCCGATCCCTTTTATGACGCCGGAATACAAGGGTGAGCGATGGAGGTTTTCACGAATTATCGCGTGGCCGGACTCGTTCGTGTGGGTGAGATAGCATACTATCTGTTCACGCTCTATCCTTGCCGTCCGCCAGGAGAAAGGAACCGGCTCCCGGTCGCCCGGCTGTGCCTCCATTCTGCCGAAATCTACGGAATCGGCCAGGATCCGGGGAGGAGTCCCCGTCTTGAGGCGCCCGACCCGGAAACCCTCGGCCGAGAGCGAGGCGGAAAGTGTCCGTGAAGCGGGATCTCCTTCGCGCCCTCCTTCTATCTGCCTCGAACCCACGTGCATGAGCCCTCTCATGAATGTCCCGGACGTCACGATGCACGCCTTGGCCCCGACCCTCTCCCCGCCCGCCGTTTCCACGGCGCGGAACTCGTAGTGATCCACGACGATACGCGCCGCTTCTTCCTCGATTATGTGCAGATTCCCGATCGCCTCCAGTTTCTCGAGCATCAGGCGATGATAGAGCCTCTTGTCCACCTGGGCCCTGGGCGACCAGACTGCCGGCCCCTTGGCCCGGTTGAGCATCCTGAACTGGATCCCCGCCTGGTCGGTTATCTCGCCCATGAGGCCGCCGAGGCAGTCTATCTCCTTTACCAGGTGCCCCTTGGCCAATCCGCCCACGGCCGGATTGCACGGCATGTGGGCGATTCTCTCCCTGCGCATCGTGAGCATCAGGGTCTTCCAGCCGAGCCTGGCGCAAACAGCGGCAGCCTCGCAGCCCGCGTGGCCGCCGCCGACAACAATTATATCGTAATTATTATGCATAACTGAATCATCTGCCCCTGCGCAATCCCTACTTCCCTATGCAGAACCTGGAAAAGATATTGTCAAGCAGGTCTTCCGAATAGCGCTTCCCCGTCGCTTCCTCGTAACATCCGAGGAGCTCGCGCGCCGCGACGGCAAGGATCTCCAGCGCCTCCCCGGCGGCGATCATCCCCCGCAGTTTCCGGCACCTCTCGCGTGCGGCCTCGAGCAGCCTGATCAAGCGGGAATTGAGGACTATCCTCTCCGCCGCGACCCTGCTCACTCCTCCCGAGCCCGCGATTTCCACGAGGCGTTCCCTGATCCCGCTCATCCCCTCACCCGTGAGCGCCGACACCGCCTGGATCTCGTAGCCGCCGAGCTCGCTGTGAAGATCCTCCACGCGGAGCGTGCCGGGGAGATCCACCTTGTTGAGCAGGATCAGCGAACTTTTCTTTTTCAACTCCCTTATCGAAGCGACCGGAATCTCTCTCTTCGGCCTCGTCGCATCGACCACGTACATCACGATGTCCGCGCTCGTCGCGGCTTCCAAGGCCTTGCCCATCCCTATGGCCTCGATCTCATCTTCGGTCTCGCCCCGAAGCCCCGCGGTATCGTGAAAGACGAATACGAGACCTCCGATCGCGAGCGGCTCGCGGATGACATCCCTTGTCGTTCCAGGTATCTCGGTTACGATCGCCCGGCTCTCACCGAGCAATTTGTTGAAGATGCTGCTCTTTCCCGCATTGACCGGCCCCGTGATCACAACATGATACCCTTCCCGGAAAGGGCGGCTGAAAGAGGCGCTGGCGAGCAATTCACCCAGTCCTGCTTCGTGTTCCTCCAAGAGGCTCACCGCCCGCATTCTGTCGAGCGGTTCGATGTCCTCTTCGATGAAATCGATCGAAGCCTCGATCTCGCCCAGGAGCGAGAGCGCCGCGTCTCCCAGAGCGTTTATCCTTTGGGAGAGATTGCCTGCGACCTGCGCCCGGGCCACCATCCGCTGGAGCTCACTCCGGGCATGGATGAGGTCGCAGACCGCCTCGGCCTGGATGAGATCCATCTTGCCGTTTAGGAATGCTCTCCTTGTGAACTCGCCCGGGCCCGCCTCCCTCGCCCCGTTCGCCGACAAGAGATCGATGATCGTTCGCGTGATGACCGGGTTCCCGTGTGAGCTCACTTCCACCACGTCCTCGCCCGTGTAGGAATCCGGGCCCTTCATCACCGCGCACATCACATCGTCGACGACATCGCCGTCTTCCCCCACGATGTTTCCGTGGTAGAGCCGCCTGTGCTCCATTCGCTCGGGAACGGGCCTTCGCCCGCCCGGGAGCATGAAAACCTTGCAGAGAATACTTATGGCGTGAGGGCCGGAAAGGCGTATGACCGCTATGCCGGACTCGCCGGGAGGCGTTGAGAGAGCGACGATCGTTCCTGCCAGATCGGCCATTGCATGAGATCGAACGTTTCTAGTCGGACTTGCCCGCCTTGTCCACCGCGTTGCTGGTCTTCGGAGTGACGACGACCTTGCGCAGAAGACCGTCGCCGATCGTATAGGTGGTCACGTCGTCGATGTCGGCTATCGCAAGGTGGATTATTCTCCTCTCGGATGCCTTGAGCGGCTCGAAATCCATTTCCTTGCCCGTCTCCTTCACCTTCTCGGCCACCTTCTTGGCCTTCTCCACAAGCAACCTGTGCTTTCGCCGGACGTACCCGCCGACGTCTATCGTAATCTTGCTGTGTTCTCCCGTCTTCGCGGTGAACACCCTGTTTATCACGTGCTGCAGCGAAGCCAGCGTTTCTCCCCTTCTCCCGATGAGAAGCCCGTCCAGCCCGCTGGAATCTATGTTGACGAAAGTGGTGTCGGGAGCCTCCTCGACCGAGAGCTTGTAATCCACCCCCATCAATGACAGAGTCTTGTGGATTATCTCCTTCAATATCTCCATGTTCCCGTTCCTCGCCTTGGTCTCCCTGATCGTAACCCTTATCGAGACGTTCTTCGGGCCGAAGATACCCAGGAAACCCTTGTTGGAATCGGGCAGAATCTCGATGTCCACCTCTTCCGGCTTGGCGTCCAGTTCCTTGAGTGCTTTCTCCAGTGCTTGCTCTATAGTCTTTCCCGTTGCTTCCACTGAATTTGCCATCGATGCATCACCCTTTCTCTTAGCGAATCGTCGCATTCATTGTTCGATGTCGATCCGGCTTCAGAGCCCTATTTCGCCTCCGCGGGTTGTTTGTTGATGTAATACTGCTGGCCGATCGTCAAGATGTTGTTCACCAGCCAGTAGAGGACGAGCCCGGAAGGCATCCTGTAGAAAAAATAAGTCAGAACGATCGGGAAAACATATGTCATGGCCTTGGACTGCGAAGCCCCGGGAGCCCCTCCGGTCAGAGATCCACCTACTTTCGTCTGCACGAGCATGGCTATCCCCATGAGGATGGGCAGGAGGCTCACCTCGTGGCCGATGAACGGAATGGCGAAGGGCAGCACGGCGAGAACGTCCTGCTGGGACAAGTCGTTTATCCACGCAACGAAATGCGCGCCCCGGAGCTCGATCGTGTACCGCAGAACGCTGTACAGAGCTATGAAGACCGGCGCCTGCAAGAGCATGGGCAGGCACCCGCCCAGCGGATTCACCCCGTGCTGTTTGTAGAGCTTCATCGTCTCGGCGCTGAGCTTCTGCTTGTCGTCTTTGTACTTCTCCTTGAGGGCCTGCAGCTTGGGCTGAAGACTCTGCATCTGCTTCATGGACTGGTGGCTCTTGTGCGTGAGTCGATAGAATAGAACCTTGGTGAAAATCGACAGGATTATGATGACGAGCCCGTAGTTGGGAATCACCTTGTAGAGGGTTATCAAGCTCCAGAGCATCACCCAGCTGAGCGGCCTTAGGAACTTGTATCCCATATTGATGTTCTTCTCGAGCCCGACTCCCAGGGCCTTGACCCGCTTGTAATCCAGCGGGCCTACGTAGAAACTCGCCCGCTGCCTCACCTTGCCGCCTCTTGCCATCGCGGGAATCTCGATCCTGGCGCTCAGGAGGTGCTCGGAGTTGCTGCCTACCAGCTCGGCCTTGGCGTCCACGACCGGCTCGGAGGGAATGAAGGCTGCCGTGAAGTATTTCGACTGGAGGGTGAGCCAACCGAGAGTGCCTGTCCGCACGTACGCGTGCCGCTTTGAGAACTTTCGCAGTTTGTAATGCGAGATATCCTCCCCGAGAAGCAGTGACGCCTGGAAGTTCATGTAATCGAACTTCTTGTTTCGCTCGGTCGATTGCAACCCCGGGCCGAAGCTCCATGCTATCCCGCGCGCTTCGCCGAAGACTCCCGCATCGAACGTCACCTCCGCCTCGATCACGTATCTGTCGGCGTCGAACTTGAAGGTTCGTTCGATAGCGCCCCCTTCTCCCTCGGCCCGAAACACTATCTCCGCCACCGGCCTCCGCTCGTCGAGAAGAACGACGCTCCCCTCCCCGAGCGGCTCGCCGTATCCTTGGCGATACGGAGTGAAGAGAACCCTGTCGAGGTCCACAGTCCCCCCGCTTCCCACGACTGCGAGTGAAGCCAATCCTTCGCTCCGGGCCACGGAATCCGGGAATTGCGCTATGAGTTCGACCGGCTCGCCGTCGGTCTCGTATTGCTTTAGTTCGACCGAAGTGATCCGGCCGCCTGCCGCCGACAACCGAACCCGGTAGAGAGGGGACTCGACGACTATCTCCGGCGCCTCGGCCTCCGCTTCGGGGAAAGCCCCGGCGACTGGGACTTCGCGCTCCGCCGCGGGCTGCCGCTTGAGGGCGGCGGCGGGCGCTTTCTCGGCTCCCGACTCCGGACGTGCCGGGACTTGCGCCCCGCTCGAAGTCGAGAGCGTGTCGGTACGGCCTCCTCGCTGCGCCCTCTTCTGCTTGGCCTCCATCATTGGGGAGTAATACCAGTAGAAAACCACGAAGAGCAGCATCGAGAGAACGAACGCCAGGAAAGCCCTTCTATCCATGTTGTCCATCGCCAAGTTCCTCCGATTCCAAATCAGGGCACCGGGTCCATCCCCCCGGGATGCCAGGGGTGGCACTTGGCCAATCGCCTGATCGCCATTCCCGTTCCCTTGAACACACCGTATCTGGTTATCGCCTCTTCGGCGTAGCACGAGCAGCTTGGATGAAATCGGCAGCGCGGTGAAATGGAGGGTGAGATGTATCTTCGATAGATCTCGATCGACGTCAACAAGATCCTCTGGAACGATTTCATAGAGATCTGTCTTTTCCCAGCAGTCCTTCCCGTTCCAAGGACATGGTGAGATCCCCTACGACCTCCTGGCACTTGAGATCAGGAGTCCTGCTGTTCGCTATGATTACCATCCATATATCTTCATCTACCAACTTTTTTTCTATTTCTCTCGCCGCTTCCCTCAGCAGCCGCTTCGCCCGGTTCCGCTTCACGGCATTGCCGACGCGCTTGCTCGCCACGAATCCGAAGAGTCTCCCGTCACCAGCCCGTCCTCCTCGAACGTAGAAAACGACCGCGCTTCTGCAGGGCACCCTCTTCCCGGTCTCGTAGACTTGCTTGAACTGCCCGGTCTTACGAAGGATCCGCACGTTCGAACCACCCTCCGGGAAGCACTTCCTGCCTCCCTCTCCCGCAGCACAGGAATTCCGAAAGGGGATCGTCAAGACGAAACGGTCAGGCGTTTGCGCCCCTTCTTGCGCCTGCGCTTGAGGATGAGCCTTCCGCTCTTCGTGCTCATCCGCTTCCTGAAACCGTGATCTCTGAGTCTCTTGATGTTGCGTGGTTGATATGTTCTCTTCATTGTTTCAGCCCCTTATCGACGGCACCCGTGGGTGGAGCGCAAAGGAGGATACTTTGTAGAACCTTCTTGTATTCGATCGTCGATTGAACCCAGTCGGGATTGATCAGTTGCGAGCTCTTCTGACTCCTGTGCGATCCTTATAAATAAAGCATCATTCGGCGGTGCGCGCAAGCGGTGGTCGCGTGCAGCCCCACCGGAACCGGAAAGGTATAGTAAAGCTCCCTCGATGTCAAGCCTATTATCGATCGTTCGTTCGCAGGTAATCCACCGTTTCTTCAGGCTTATCCCGTTGTGAACACGGGCCTTCACTCATTCTTGTTAATAACTTTTTTTTCATCTTGAAACATGTCTCCGTTTTCTGGTAGCTTTCTGCCTGTTCCGTTTGGTTATTTCTTCTGTTCGTTATCCCTTTGGTGATCTTTCTTGTCAGGGGTCCGCTGTGGACAACTTTTTCGGGCACGCTGCTTCTTTGTACCCAACTCCTTATTTTGCCACAACATCCACGGTTGTCCACATTTGTGGATAAGTTGGAAAAGACTTTGTGCGAAAACGGCCTGCGGGCGCTGCCGTGCCTCGTCGGCGAGGCCCGGGGGGTGGGGTTGCCTTCTCCCTTCCCCGGGCTGGAAGAAAGAGAGGGAAAACCTGAGATGTCGATCTCGTTTCCGAAAAAAGAGGACAAGCTGAGAATATGGTCGGAGTTCCTGACCACGATGAGCACGATGGTGAACAAGCAGACCATCGAGACGTGGCTCAAGCCCATGGAGCTCCTTTCGATCGACGGCAAGACCATCGCGGTCCAATGCCCCAGCAAGTTTTTCATGGATTGGGTGATGGAACATCACCGCGACAACATCACCTACGCGTTCCGCCAGATCCTCGGGTTCGAGCCGGAGCTCAAGTTCGTCAACGGGAACACTTCCCCGGACGAACTCATATCCCGAAGAGTCGGCGTTCCGCCGCCCCGGGTGTCTTTCGGCGTCAAGCGCAAGAACAACTACCTCGGCGACCAGCTGAATCCCAAGTACACGTTCGACGAGTTCGTCGTCGGGAGCAACAGCAGGATGACGTACGCCGCCTGCATGGCCGTCTCCGAGAAACCCGCGGTCGTGTACAATCCCCTCTTCATCTATGGCGGCGTCGGGTTGGGAAAGACTCACCTCATGCAGGCGATCGGCCACTTCGTCCTGGAGAACAACCCGGAGCTCAAGGTTCATTACAGCTCGGCCGAGACTTTCATGAACGAGCTCATCTCGGCCATCCGTCTCGGCAACAGCCACGAGTTCAGGGAGAAGTACCGCAGCGTCGACATCCTTCTCATAGACGACGTCCAGTTTCTCGCCGGCAAGGAGAGCACGCAGGAAGAGTTCTTCCACACCTTCAATTCCCTTCACGGCTCCCGCAAGCAGATCGTCGTGACGAGCGACCGGCCGCCGAAAGAGATCCCCACGCTCGAGGAGCGCCTCGTCTCGAGGTTCGAATGGGGCCTCATCACAGACATCCAGCCGCCCGACTACGAGACGCGCCTGGCCATCCTGCGCAAGAAGGTGGAGAAAGACAAGGTCGAGATGCCCGACGACGTGCTCGCGCTGATCGCGGACAGCGTGAAGAGCAACATCCGCGAACTCGAGGGCAGTCTCGTCAAGCTCCTCGTGCACGCGAGCGTCTACAAGAAAGACATCGACCTCGAGATGGCGAAAGAAGTGCTCAAGGATTTCATAAAGAACACCAAGAAGAAGATCAACATCGCCACCATCCAGAAGGTGACCGCCCAGCATTACCGCGTGCCGGTCGAGGCTATGAAATCCAAGATCAGGACGGCCAAGTACGCATTTCCGAGGCAGGTTGCGATCTACCTTACGAGAGAGCTCACGAATTGTTCGCTCACGCAGATCGGGCAACGTTTCGGCGGCCGCGATCACACGACCGTCATCCACGCTTGCCAGAAGATATCGGAGCTCCTCGAGAGAGACGTAGCCTTGAAGGCCGCCGTGCGGGAGATCAAGAAGGATCTCTCATGAAGGTTATCAACGCTTGTTGACAACCCCTGTGGAGAAGATGTTACCAACCGGAGCTTTGTGGACAACCAGCGGATTGTCCACTCGACTCCAACAAGGGATCAACAATGGTTTTTCCGGCTAATACTCGTGGATTGACGGGCTTGCGGGGGGTTACCAACATATCAACAGGGCCTACTGCTTCTGCTTTAATATACTTATTTGATAGCAGTATCTTAGTCCCTTGAAAACCCTGTGAACGTGCGGTATAGTTTTAGACCGCGAACCATAAAATCAAGAACAAGATTGCCAGGAGGTCAGGGCGTGAAGATTTCAGTCGAACAGAGTACTCTCGCTAAAAAAGTGGGCGCCATCTCGTCGGTCGTTCCGACCAAGACGTCTCTTCCCATTCTCTCCACTTTCTTGCTCGAAGCGGCGGCGGGCAAGGTGAAACTCACGGCCAACGACCTCGATGTATCGCTCACGACGAACATCGACTGTGAACTCGAGGGTGAGGGAGAGGTCGCCGTTCCCGGCAAGAAATTCTTCGAGATCGTCAGGTCGCTCCCCGAGGAAAAGGTCGAGATAAGTTCGGAGGGAGAGAAGATCGCCGTCAAGTGCCGCAAGAGCCGGTTCAGGATGGTCGGCAAGAGCGCGTCCGAATTTCCCAAGCTCCCCGAGCAGGAGGCGATCGCGAGTTTCAAGATGAAGACGAGCGTCTTGGACGACATGATATCGAAGACCATCTACGCGGTGTCGAACGACCTGACGAGGCCGGCGCTGTGCGGCGTTCTCTGGGAGCTCAAGGACGGCGGGTTCACGATGGTGGCGACCGACGGACACAGGCTCGGAAAGGTGTCGTTCAAGGGAGAGGTCGGAGCAGCCGACGCGGGGAACAGGGAGTTCATAGTTTCACCCAAGGCGCTCAATACGCTGCGTTCGCTCATGGACGGCAAGGACGAGGTTGAGATCACTCTCGCCGAAAACCACATAACTTTCACGATCGGGGACAGCACGGTATACTCGAGGCTTCTCGAGGGCCCGTTCCCGGATTACAAGCAGGTCATACCCCTCGACAACAAGAAGGAAATGATCGTGAACCGCGAGGAATTCGCCCAGGCCTGCAGGAGGGTATCGATACTTTCGAGCGTCATAACCCATCAGATAAAATTGTCGATCCAGAAGGACGCCGTCACGCTCAGCGTGAGCACGCCGGATCTCGGCGAGGCGGTCGAGGAAGTCCATTGCAATTTCAATTCCGATCCGATGGACATAGGGTACAACGCGAAGTACCTGATCGACATGTTGAGGACCATGGATTCGGAGGAAGTGACTTTTCTCTTGGACAGGAGCGACAACGCCGGGATGCTGGTTCCGTCCGGCGAAGATTCCGAGCTGGACTACCAGTGCCTTCTCATGCCGCTGCGCTTGAGTGACAACGAGTGAATCGCGAACCGGCCGTGAAGGGGGCTGTGGCAGGCGGAAAAGCACAGCGGCGGTGACATAGCAAGTGCGCATACTCGGCATCACATCCGAAAACTTCCGCAACCTCGAGGTTCCTCACGCAGAGTTTCATCCGCACCTTAACATCGTGACGGGGGGCAACGGGCAGGGCAAGACGAACCTGCTGGAAGCCCTCGCCTTCTTCAAGTTCGGGCGATCGTTCCGTACCCGGAGGGACCAGGAAGTCATCCGCTTCGGCGCACAATTCTGCCGCGTGAGCGTGGACGTGAAGTACGAAGACGGTGCGCGGAGGCGTTTCACGACGGCCGTTGCCACGGGGGGTGAGAAGCGGGTGAAGATGGACGGCGAGGAGCTCGGGAAGCTGTCCGATCTCGTCGGCCTCTACCCGGTCGTTCTCTTCGGTCCGCAGGACATTCAGATAGTGGGCGGATTCCCTGACGAGAGGAGGAGGTTTCTCGACATGGCGGGCAGCATGGTGGATGCGGAGTATCTCGAGTTGTTGAAGAGGTACAAGCGGGTGCTCGCCCAGAGAAACAAGCTTCTCAGGATGCATTCTCCCCCCGAAGAGGTTCGCGCTTGGAACCCCGAGCTGGTATCCACCGGGAGCAGGCTCGTGGAGAAAAGGATCCGCATGACGGCATCCCTCGCCGAGCTTTCGAAACGGTGGTCGGAAGCGATCTACGGTGGAAAGATCGAGGTGAGTTACAAGAGCTCGGTCACCATGAGGGGCGAAGGCATGGCCGGCGACTACGAGGAGACGCTCGCCGCCACGGAAGATGAGGAGTCGAGGCGGGGGACGACTCTCTTCGGGCCGCACCGCGACGACCTGCTCGTCACCATCGACGGGAAAGATGCAAGGAAGTACGGATCCCAGGGACAGAAGCGCATCGCGTCGCTTCTTCTCAGGCTCGCCGAGATGCACTATCTCGAGAAAGGCCTCGGGGAGCCTTGCGTTCTCCTCCTCGACGACGTCTTCTCAGAGCTCGACGAGGAGAGAAGCACCCGGTTGATGAGAGCGCTGACTGACTCGAGGCAGGTGTTCATGACGTCTCCGCGCCCCCCTGATCCGCATGCGAGCGCAGGAATGCGGCTTTTCAGGATGGAGGGCGGGAGGCTTGCTGTATAACTCGTTGTGAGCAAACAAAATAGACCGGAAGAAAAAACAAAAAACATCAAAAAAAGTCTTTATAAATGGTTAGAAAGAAAGTATCTTTTTCTAGTATGCACGGACGCGGTTTCGCCAAGATCGCGGATATCCTCCCCAACATCCTCAACAAGATAGGACTGAAGGAAAAGCTCAAGGAGAGGGAGATCCTGGCATGCTGGGAGAGTGTGGTGGGAGAGGAAATCGCAGAGAAAGCCGAGCCCGTCAAAGTGGCCGACGGCGTGCTCTACGTGCACGTGGAACATGGAGCCTGGATGCAGGAACTCCGCTACATGGAGAAGGAGATCCTCGCCGGGCTCCGGAAAAAGGTCCCGGGGATCGAACTCAGGAAGATAAGATTTCAAAGCATGAAGCGTCGTCCGAGATGAGAGGCGGAATATGACACAGGAATACACAGCCAAAAAGATTCAAGTTCTCAAAGGCCTGGAGGCGGTGCGCAAGCGGCCCGCCATGTACATCGGCTCGACCGATATCCGCGGGCTCCATCACCTGATCTACGAGGTCGTGGACAACAGCGTGGACGAGGCCATGGCCGGCTATTGCGACTCGATCGAGGTGATCATAGGCGAGGACAACGTGGTGAGCATCTCCGACAACGGCAGGGGTATCCCGGTCGACATGCACCCGACCCAGCACAAGCCCGCCGTGGAGGTCGTGTTGACCACCCTTCACGCGGGAGGCAAGTTCGATCACAAGGCATACAAGGTGTCGGGCGGCTTGCACGGAGTCGGGGTGTCCGTCGTGAACGCTCTCACCGAATTCCTCGAAGTCGAGATCTGCCGCGACGGCAAGAAGTATTTCCAGAAGTATGAGAGGGGCGTTCCGGTGAGCGGCCTCCTGGACAAGGGCCCCGCCGACAACACCGGGACCAAGATAGCGTTCCTCCCCGATGCGGAGATATTCGGAGAACTGAATTACAGCTTCGAGACGCTCGGCCAGCGCCTCCGCGAGCTAGCTTTCCTCAACCGCGGCCTCAAGATCGTCATGGAGGACAGGAGGGGCAAGCCGAAGAGGCAGGAGTACATATACGAGGGCGGGATCGTTTCCTTCGTGAAGTACCTGGACGAGAACAAGCGCTCTCTTCTCGACAAGCCCATATACATCCACGCGGAGAAGGACGACGTCGACGTGGAGATAGCCCTGGAGTACACGGACGGCTACGCCGAAAACGTCTTCTCGTTCGCCAACAACATCAACACGATGGAAGGCGGGACGCATCTCGTGGGTTTCAAGACGGCCCTCACCAGGACGCTCAACAATTACGCCCAGAGCGCCAACGTCTTCAAGAACAAGAAGGAGAAGGCGAACCTATCCGGCGAGGACGTGCGCGAAGGTTTGACCGCAGTGGTGAGCGTGAAACTGAGGGAACCCCAGTTCGAAGGACAGACCAAGACCAAGCTGGGGAACAGCGAGGTCAAGGGCATAGTCGAGGTCGTGCTCGGCGATTTCCTCAGGGAGTATCTCGAGGAGAATCCGTCGCAGGCCAAGCAGATCGTCGAGAAATGCCTCGCCGCCCACAGGGCCAGGGAAGCGGCCAGGAAGGCCCGCGACCTCACGCGGAGAAAATCCGCCCTCGAATCGAACTCTCTTCCCGGCAAGCTTGCCGATTGCTCGATAGACGATCCGGACAAGTGCGAGCTCTACCTCGTGGAGGGGGACTCGGCGGGCGGTTCGGCCAAGCAGGCGCGGGACAGGAGCTTCCAGGCGATACTTCCCCTGCGGGGAAAGATCCTCAACGTCGAGAAGTCGCGGCTGGACAAGATACTGTCGAACGAGGAGATAAAGACGATCATCAGCGCGACCGGGACGGGAGTAGAGGGGGAGGATTTCGACATGTCCCGCATCCGCTACAAGAAGATCATACTGATGACGGACGCCGACGTGGACGGAGCCCACATCAGAACCCTCCTGCTCACGCTCTTCTACCGTTACATGAGGCAGCTGGTGGAGGCGGGTTACGTCTACATAGCGCAGCCGCCGCTCTACCGCTTGAAGAAGGGCAAGAAGGAAGTCTACGCTTACAACGACGACGAGATGAACCGGATCCTCCAGGACTGGGGCGGCAACCAGGGCGTGTACATCCAGCGCTACAAGGGCTTGGGCGAAATGAACCCCACCCAGCTCTGGGAAACGACGATGGATCCGGAATCGCGGATCATTCTCCAGGTGAAAGTAGAGGATGCCGTCGAAGCGAATCGGATGTTCAGCATTCTCATGGGTGACGAAGTCGAGCCGAGAAGGGAGTTCATACAGGCAAACGCCCTCAACGTGAAGAACCTGGATGTGTGACGCCGGGATCGTCCCGCCTTGCCCGGTATCCAGGTGACAAACCAAGGAGAAATCGATGGCAGTGGATCGAGAAAAGGTAATACCGATTTACATAGAAGAAGAGATGAAGAATTCGTATCTCGACTACTCGATGAGCGTGATCATCTCCCGCGCGCTCCCCGACGTGCGAGACGGACTGAAGCCCGTTCACAGGCGCGTTCTCACCGCCATGAACGATCTCAACCTCACCCACAACCGTCCTTACCGCAAATCGGCCAAGGTCACGGGCGACGTGAACGGCAACTACCATCCTCATGGGACCGCCGCCATCTATGAGACGATCGTGCGGATGGCGCAGGATTTCTCGCTGCGCTATCCCCTCGTAGACGGGCAGGGCAACTTCGGATCCGTCGACGGGGACCCGCCCGCGGCGGAGAGATACACCGAAGTGCGCATGAACGAGTTCGCCGAGGAGATGCTCGCCGACATCGACAAGGAAACGGTGGAGTTCGGGCCCAACTACGACGGCTCGAGGATGATGCCGCTCGTCCTCCCTTCCAAGGTCCCCAACCTTCTCGTGAACGGCTCCGCGGGCATCGCGGTCGGCATGGCCACGAACATCCCGCCCCACAACATAAGAGAAGTGGTCGACGGACTCGTAGCCGTCCTCGAGGATCCCGATCTCCCGTGCGAAGCGCTCTTCGAGTACGTGAAGGGCCCGGATTTTCCCACCGCCGGTATCGTGCTTGGCAAGCTCGGCCTCCAGCAGGCATACGTGTCGGGAAGGGGCAGGGTGATCATCCGCGCACGCACCTCGGTCGAGGAACTCAAGAACGGCCGCCAGGCGATAATCGTCTCCGAGCTTCCCTACCAGGTTAACAAGGCGGCGATGATCGAGCGCATAGCCGAGCTGGTGAAGGCAGGCGTCATCGAAGACATAGCGGATCTCAGGGACGAATCGGATCGCGATGGGATGCGCGTCGTGATCATCCTCAAGAAGGACGCCGATCCCCGCATCGTCGAGAACCAGCTCTTCAAGCACACGCAGATGCAGGTGACGTTCGGGATCATCATGCTCGCCCTCGTCAACAACCGCCCCGAGATCCTGAATCTCAAGCAGATGATGACATACTATCTCGCCCACCGCGAGGAAGTAGTGGTCAGGCGGACGAAGTACGATCTCAAGAAGGCGGAAGACAGGGCCCACATACTCGAAGGATTCAGGATCGCCCTCGATCACATAGACGAGATCGTGGCTCTCATCAAGGCATCGGAAACCCCGGAGATAGCCAGGAAGGGCTTGATGAGTCAATTCAGCCTCACCGAGATCCAGGCGCAGGCGATTCTCGACATGAGGCTGCAACGGCTCACCGGCCTCGAGCGCCAGAAGATCGAGGACGAGTACCAGGAACTTCTCAAGAAGATAGCCGAGTACAAGGCGATCCTCGCCGACAGGAACCTGGTGCTGGAGATAATCAGGAAAGAGCTCCTCGAAGTGAAGGAAAAATACGGCGACGACCGCCGGACGGAGATAGTGGACAAGGGCGTGAAGGATTTCGAGGCCGAGGATCTCATAGCCGAGGAAGACATGGTGATAACGATAAGCCACAACGGCTATATCAAGAGAATGGCCGTCGAGTCCTACCGCCAGCAGCGCCGCGGGGGCCGGGGTGTGACCGGCATAAAAGTGAAGGACGAGGATTTCGTCGAGCACTTGTTCATCGCTTCGACGCACAGCTACATCCTCTTCTTCACGGACAAGGGCAAGTGTCACTGGCTCAAGGTGCACGCGATCCCCGTGGCGGGCCGCCAGGCCAGGGGAAAGGCCATCGTCAACCTTCTCGGGCTCGCCGAGGGAGAAAAGATAACCGGGCTGGTGCCCGTCTCCGAATTCAACAACGACAGGTATCTCGTGACGGCGACTCGAGGCGGCATGATCAAGAAGACCAACCTCAGCATGTACAGCAGGCCCAGGCGCGGCGGCATCGTGGCGATGACGCTCAAGGAGAACGACATCCTGATAGACGCGGCGATAACCACGGGCGAGCAGAACATCATCCTCGCCAAGAAGGGCGGCAGGGCGGTTCGTTTCAGCGAAAAGGACGTGCGCCCGATGGGAAGGACCGCCGCCGGGGTGCGCGGCGTCAAGGTCGATCCCGGTGACGAGGTCGTGGGAATGGTCGTCGTCAGGGAAGGGGCCACGCTTCTCACCGTGACCGAGAACGGTTACGGCAAGCGTTCCCCGCTCAGTGACTACGCCGAGAAGCACAGGGGCGGCAAGGGAGTGATAAACATCAAGACCACCGCTCGCAACGGCAGCGTCGTGGCGATAAAAGAAGTACAGGATCAGGACGAGCTCATGATCATAACCAAGAAAGGTATCGTGATCAGGTGCCCGATCTCGCAACTCTCGGTCATAGGCCGCAACACGCAAGGGGTGCGCCTCATCAACCTGGAGGAAGGAGACAAGGTGACGGATGTAGCGCATCTCGCCAGAGAGGACGAGGATTGACCCGGGTTTTCGCCACTGGTTGAGGCGCCGGAATACGAGTGAGAAAAGAGGAAATGGAGAAAATATCGGAGTTCACGGTAAGAAGGCTGTCGAGTTATTTCAGGATTCTCAACGATCTGAAGCAAAAGGGAGAGAAGACCGTATCCTCGGCCAGGCTCGCCGCCCTGGGCGGGGTCACACCGGCCCAGGTGCGAAAAGACCTCTCGTATTTCGGGAGCTTCGGCACGCGCGGGCTCGGTTACGACGTCGAGGATCTGCGTGAAGAGATAAAGACGATCCTCGGGCTCGACCGCAAGTGGACGATGGCTCTCTTCGGCGCGGGAAGCCTGGGGCATGCACTTTTCTTCTTCCAGGGATTCAGGGAAGACGGGTTCACTTTCACGCACATATTCGACGTCGACAAGAGAAAGATAGGCAGGAAGTGGGAGGGCGTCGAGATCAAGCCTCTCTCACAGGCGAAGCGGGTGCTCAAGAAGAAACCGGTCGACATCGGGGTGATCGCGACCCCGAAGGAGGGTGCCCAGGAGATCGTCGACATCCTCGTCGATCTCGGGATACGGGGGATACTAAATTTTGCTCCCAGGGAACTGAGCGTCCCCGGGAACGTCAAGCCCAGAAACGTCAACCTTGCGGTCGCGCTGGAGAGCCTGAGTTTCTTCCTCTCCAGTTGACGGATGGGTGGAAGGGGATGATGGGAGGATGCGAAGATGAAGAATTCATTGCGGCATAGAGCGCGCGGGAGCCTTCTCCTGTACGCGGCCTCGGCTCTTGTATTCATGGTGCCGGCCGGTTCGCCGGGCATCGTGGTCGCCGAGAAGCCTTCGGGCCGAGGCGTCCGCGCCGTGCAGACCGGGAGCACCGGCGAGGGCGCGGTCACACACGGCCCTGGCAGTCTCAAGCTCTCCTGTTCCCCCCGCGGCGAGTGGTTCTCCCTCGTCCCGTCGTGGTCCAAGGGCGAGAGCCTCATTTCCGGCGGCGGCTTCTTCCTCATCGTCCGTACGAGCGACGGCAATCCGCGGCTCCTCGGCGTCGACAGAGAGAAAACGTCCGCGCGGCGCGCCCTGTTCTCGAGCGGAAAGCGCTACGAAGGATGCCCGTCCGGCAACAGGAAACCTTCCCCGGATCCCGACGACGACGGGGACGGGCTGGTGGACGAGGACCGCCTGGACGGAGTGGACAACGACGGGGACGGGAGGATCGACGAAGATTTTGCATCCATCGGCGACGAGATGTGCGTGATCGAGTACACGGCGGATACGACCGCGGGCCTTTACCGCTTCCTTTTCCACCAGGAAATGTACGGGTGGTCGCTCCCGAACATTTCCAACATCATCTTCCTCAGCGTGCGGGTAAAGAACCTCTCGGAGCGGAGCGTCGAATCCCTGAACGTGGGCGCCTTCTTCGAAGCGGAGGGTCCGCTTACCTGTTACGAGAGATCCATAGAAAGCGTCTACCGTGGAAGGGAGCGCAAGGCCGGGGCGATGGTCTGTCTCGACGACGAGGGGAAAGGGCTCGGGATGATTCTGTTTCAGGGATTCAAGGGATCTTCGGGTGCGCCGACGATGGGCATCGCCGGGAAGGCGAGTGAATTGGTCGCTCTTCCGTCCCCGGCCGCCGGCGCGTCGTTCGAAGTGGGGGGCTCGCGGGACGAGGCGGAGCATCTCGCCTCGAAGAAGATCGAGGAGGGAGACGAGGCTCTCGTGTACGGGCTCGGGCCCGTTGTCGATGGCCTGGCTCCGGGGGGGGAAGTTAGGTTCGACATCGCCCTTTTCGCGGCCGGGATCGGCGAGGACGTGGAGAACATCTTGGTCGACGCCTACAAGACGTTCTACGGTGATGGAGAAAACCCGTTGTTGCCTCCGCCCGTGGCGCTGACGAGAAGAGTCCTCTGGGGAAGCTACAAGCGCCTGCCCGGAGGGGAAGACGCCGTGCTGGTGACTGTGGACGAATCGGTGAGTGAGGGTGTCACACCCGAGAGGATCTCGTTGCTGAGCTCGATTCCCGCCGACAGGATAGAGTACGTTCGATCGCAAGACGGCGCTCTCGAGTTCATCTTGAAGGGCGGGATTCCGGACAAGCTAGTCGATGAGACCGGGCGGGTCTCGATAAAGGGCAGGCTCGACGGGGGAGGAATATTCGAGTTGTTGCTTCGCCCTGAAGCCCCGGAGAACGGCGGCGGTCGATCGAAAGCCGCAGGCGACCTCGCGGGTACGTACTGGAACGTCCCCGGCCTTCTGGAGCAGGACCTGCTCAAGGTATCACCCAACCCGTTCCGCGACGCCGTCTCGATATACTACGAAGTTCCTTCCACGGTGGTGGGCGCGAGCGGGGACGAGCTCGTGAACACGGAACAGCTGGAGACCAGCGTGCGGGTCTACAACATCCGCGGCAGACAGGTCGAGGTCCTGGTCGACGAGGTGCTCGGGCCGGGAAGGTACAGCACGAGGTGGGACGCATCCGACGAGAAGGGGACGCCCGTAGCCAGCGGCGTCTACTACGTGAGGCTCCAGATCGGCAAGAGACACGTCATAAAGAGGGCGATCCTTCTCAGGTGATTCCGGCGGGACCCGATAGATGCAAGACGAAAAGCGCCAAAGCCTGCTCGATGCCCTCGTCGTGTCGGTCCTAGCCCTGGTCGTCCGCCTCTCCCTGCTTTTTCATTTCAAGGTCGTTGAAACCGACGGGGCCTACTACGGCGCGACGGCGCGCTTTTTCGCCGGGGGTCACTGGTCCAAGGCCCTCGATCCTTCCTGGCCGCCCTTGTATCCTTTCCTGGTCGGGCTCTTGCACCGGGCTGGCTTTTCACTGGAAGCCGCCGGGCTCACGGTGTCGATTCTGGCGGGCGCGCTCTTCGTGGTACCTTGCTATCACATCGGGAGACTCGTAGGCGGCCGTGGAGTCGGGCTTGCGGCGGCGGTCATCGCGGCCTTGCATCCCCGCTTGTTGTATATATCCCAGAGCTATCTCGCCGAAAGCGTCTTCATCCTATTCTCCGCCACGAGCCTCGCATTGTTTCTGGGAGCCGTCGGCCCGGTCGATCGGGGTGTGGGCGCCGGCTGCGCCGGCGAGGCCGGGAGCGCCTCGCGCCCGCCCGGTGACGGTCCGAGGTGGACTCTCCGGCTCTTCATGATTGGTTTCACGGCTTCGCTCGCTTTTCTAGCCCGTCCCGAGGGCTTCGCGTACTTCGTCCTGATGGCCTCGATCTTCACAGTACTCGCCGTCACCGGGCGGCGCCTGCCGGCGCTCGGCGCAGCCGGCGCCCGCGCGCGGGGGGTCGTTCTCCTCGCCGCGATGCTCGCCGGTTTCCTGCTGCCGGCCTTTCCCTACCTTTACAACGTGCACGGGATCGAGGGGAGGTGGACGGTCGGCGAAAAAGCGGGCTGGAGTTTCTACCTCACGTACGCGAAGGAGTACAAGGAGGAAGGAATCGCGATCGAAGCGTCCGATTTTGCGTCGATAACCTCTCCCGAAACGCCGCGAAAACCCGGCCGCTACCACGTGCTCGAGTTCCTGCGAAGAAGGCCCGGACTCGTCGCACTCCACACGCTCGGGAACATTCCGCGTGCGCTTTTCTCCAAGATACCCGGCCTCTTCTACTGGCCCTTCTTTCTTCTCGCTCTCTTCGGCGCGTTCGCGGGAGCGAGGGCTCGAGGGAGCCGTTGCTTGTGGATCCTCGGGCTGTGGATTCTTCTCTCGGTCGTGATGATATCTCCGCTCTTCCTCTTCAGGCGTTATTTCAGCGTGACTCTCGCCCCGCTCATCGCCTTGGCGGCGGTCGGGGCCGAGGAGACAAGGCGCGCCGTGCCCCCAAGGCGTTTCCGCGCGGCCGCGCTCATACTGGCGGTGGCCCTCGTCGCCTACACCCACGTGCATCTCTCCGCGAGCGCCCCCGCCGTTCTTTACAAGCGTGCCGGCCTTTGGCTCGAGCAAAACCCTGCACAGGCGGGCAAGGTCGTCCTCACGGGGAGGAAACCCGAGGCTGCGTTCTACGCGGGCGGCGAGTACAGGCCGCTTCGCGCCGCCACCCCCGCGGAGCTGCAGGCCTTCATCGAGCGGGAGGGCGTGACCCACGTCCTCGTCGACGACTACGTCATGACGAAGAGCCATCCCGGTCTCGCCGTGCTCCTGGACCCCGCCAATGCGCCGCCTTGGCTGGAGAAGGTATTTTCCGCCTCCGAGGGCGGGCACAATCTGGTATTATATAGGTATAAGAGGTAGAGAAGGAGGACGTGCCTGTAGTGAGTCGAAGCTTCGAAACCGCACCCGCCTACCAAGTCGAAGAAAGAGCCTACCTGGTCGGAGTGAGCCTGCCTACTAGTTCCATAGCGAGGGAAAGAGAGTACCTGGACGAGCTCGAGCAACTCGCCCTGACGGCCGGCGCCGCGGTGGTCGGGAAGACCGTGCAAGCGAGGACGCGCCTCGACGGGGCGACTTACATCGGTCCCGGCAAAGCCATGGCGGTGAAGAGGGAATGCGAGCGGCTGGGCGTGAATCTCGTCATATTCGACAGCGACCTGTCGCCCGCGCAGGCCCGCAACCTGGAGAAGATACTCGGCGTGAACGTGATCGACCGTACCGAGCTCATCCTCGATATATTCGCCCGCCACGCGAAGACCCGACAGGCCAGGATCCAGGTGGAGCTCGCCCAGCTCGCATATACGCTTCCCCGCCTGCGCAAACTCTGGGATCACTTGTCGCGACAGGCGGGAGGAATCGGCACCAGGGGGCCGGGCGAGACGCAGCTCGAAGTCGATCGGAGGCGTGTGAACGCGCGGATCAGCCGCCTCAAGCGCCAACTGGCGAAGATCGACAAGCGCAAGGAAGTGATCAGGAACTCGCGCAACGGGCTTCCCGTGGTCGCGGTGGTCGGCTATACGAACGCGGGCAAGTCGACGCTGTTGAACGCTCTCACCGGAGCGCGCACGCCCGTGCGCGACCAGCTCTTCGCGACTCTGGATACCACTACCAGGAGGATGAAGCCCACGGCGTCGGGAGCGGGAAACGGCAACCGCCCGATCCTCGTCATCGACACGGTGGGTTTCATAAGGAAGTTGCCTCACCACCTCGTCGAGAGTTTCCGGGCCACCCTCGGGGACATCGCCCAAGCGGACCTTTATGTTCACCTCGTGGACGTTTCGCACCAGGCCTTCGTGGAACACATGGAAGTCGTCGACAACACTCTGCGCGGTATTGAGAACCCGGGAGTCAAAACGCTGCGCGTTTTCAACAAGATAGATGCGGTCGGCGAGAGCGGGGGATTCCTCGAGTCGGTGGGGAGGCGTTTCCCGGGAGCCCTCTTCATCTCGGCGAAACGCCGCTGGGGAGTGGATCGGCTCAAGGAAAGGATCCAGGACATGCTCGGCCCGGTGCGGCAGACGTGATAGCCCCGTAATAAGAGCATTTACAATCGCTTAGCCCTCTAGTGTAAGGATTTTTTTACACTTGATCCCACGTGCCCCTTCGTGGTAGAATTGTACCCGTAATTACAATGATATCTCAATCCACACCGAAGCACCTCGAGTAGTTCAAGCAGGCTTCTCAAGATCATAACCTGTTGATCTAAAAAGAGTCAGCATCGCGTCCAAGCCCGGCTTGGGGCGGTTGAAACACATCATGACATCGCACCGAAAGCCCTCGAGCAGGTCTTCGAGCCTGGTGTTCCTCGTATTCATCCTGTCCGCCGCGGTATCTTCGGGATCTTTCGTCCGGCTGGCGGAGGCGCGCGGCGTCGCGGCCGGGAGCGTGGTGCAGGCCGGCGTGGCATCGCGTGAGACCACTCACAAAGCAGGCGAGGCCCGAAACGCCCGCATCGTGGGTTCGATCACGGACGCGGATACGGGCAGGCCCGTACCCTGGGCGTGGGTCGTCCTGGAGAGAATACCCGGGGGGAGTGAGAATGACACCCCCCCCGGACGGGCGGATTCCGTCCCAGCCCGGAAGAAAAGAGGCCGGTCCCCTTGAACCTCATCACGGATGAAGGAGGCGCCTTCGTGGCCGGAGGCCTCGAGCCGGGAAGATACCGGATCAGGATCAGCCACGTGAGTTATAGATCGCCCCAGCCCCGAGCGATCGACCTCGCGGCGGGCGTGACGGGCAAGATCGTGTTGCGCCTGGAACCGCGGGTCTACGAGGGATCCTCCATCGTAGTCAGGGCCGGGAAGAAACACAAATCTTTCGCGCGGACGATCACGAAGAGTTCTATCGAGCATACCCCGGGTTCCTTCGAGGATCCGTTGCGGGTCCTGGCCACGCAACCGGGCATGGAGACGCAGAGTGATTTCGACGGGCGCATAAGCTTCAGGGGTGGTAGTCCGGAGGAGGCGGGTTACTCCTTGAACGGAATACCCGTTCCGTCGGTCTACCACCTCGGGGGGATGACCAGCATCTTTCATCCGAGCACGGTCGAGGCGATCAATGCCTTCGCCGGAGCTCACCCGGCCTCTCTCGGTCCGGGCACGGCGGGCTTCGTGGACGTGGTGACTTCGCCCGACTTCCACCCCGGGAAGCGGGTCGAGAAGGGAAATCCCCGCGACGGCTCCTCCGGGATGCAAGGCGCGAACAGGTCCCGATATCGATTGGAGGCGAGCCCGCTCACCATGGCCGGGTTGTGGCGCTGGACCGACGAGGGCAAGCTCGACGGCCTGGTTTCCCTTCGTCGAACGTACCACGACCTTGTCCTGAAGGCGCTCGGTAAGGACGGCGGTTACACGGTGCCGAACTTCTTCGATGCTCAGGCGCGCGTGGATTGGAGCTCCGGCAATGGACAGAGGTTTTCGATCGAGCTTCTAAGATCCGGGGACAGGATGAGCATGGGAGTCGGGGGAGTATCTCCCACCGGGAGCTCGAACCGGCTCTCGCTCTCGGGTGATTTCTCGCGGCTTGCACTCGACTGGAAACGTGCCGGCGAGGGCGCCGGCTCGTGGGAGGGCGGCTTGACTTTGGCATACCAGCCGAGCGAATACGACATGAGAGTGGAAGGGGCGGATCGCGAGAGCATGGACTGGGCGTCCCGAGCCTATATTCTGAAAGGGGTCGCGTCGAAGCGCGGCGACTATCACAGGTTCGAGGCGGGCACGCTCCTCATGAGCCGCCGGACGAGTTACGCCGTTTCGCTTGCCCGCGGATTCTGGCAAGTCTGGTCGGGCCCTCCCACGGAGGGCAGCCTCGAGGGCGATCCGATCACCATCGCGGGCAAGGCCGACAGGAACACCGGCTACCATGCGGTCTATGCCGAGGAGACCTGGTATCCAAGCGCGATGGGGCTCTCTCTCACCGGCGGCCTCAGGGCGGAATACTTCGCCGTCTCGGGCGAAAAGCACCTCTCGCCGCGCATAACGCTCGGTTTCGATTCCGGCTCCACGAACTTTCGCGCGGCGTGGGGGCTGTACAGGAGCCATCCCCTCGATCACCCCGGGGATCCCTCGGCGATTTCGGAATCGTTGAGGACCCTCAGGGCGGAGAACTTCGTTGTCGGCATGAGCCGGGACGCGAGAAGGGCCGGGCTCTTCGACGTCGAGGTGTACCTGCGAAGTACGACAGGCATGCTATCCGAGGTAGCCCCCGGCGTCTTCATGAACGAAGGGGAAGGGCGGGCCTACGGCATCGATGCAGAGTGGAAGCGATCTTCCAGGCGATGGGCCGTTGCCGCGGCGTATTCGTATTGCCGGTCGCTGCAGCGAGACGCGGGAGGGACGCTCCTGCGATCGGCCGTGGAGAGGCAGGATGGAACCTACGCCGTTTCATGGGCGAGAAGCGATCCCGCCTGGCATCCCGGGCCTCACGACATTCGCCACAGCCTGAGGCTCCAGGGACGTGTCGACCTGGGGAGCGGCTTCAGGCTCCTGGTCGATTGGTCCTATCGCACGGGAAGACCGATCACTCCGATCGCCGAGGTGCTGCGCGGGACGGACGGCGTGGCTTACGGCGTCGAAGGCTCGCCGGGCGGCAAGCGGCTTCCCTCCTATCACCGCCTCGATCTTCGCCTGGAGAGATCGTTCACCACGGGATGGGGCGTGCTGCGGACGTACGCGGAAGTGGCGAATGCATACGACCGAAGCAACGTCTACCAGGCGAACTACGACAAGAGCTACACGCGCGTGAACAACTACCTCACACTCCCCCTGCTTCCCACCATCGGCATAGCCGCAGAGTTCTGATCTTCCCTCGCCCGCGACAAGCGTCGATCGAGTGCGCCCCCCGTGAAGCCGGGAATCCGGTCCTGCGCCTTGCACGCTTTCAGTTCTTGGGAACAGGCTTGCGGGCGGGCTCGAGCTTTACGAGGAACTCGTTGCGTATCTTTTCTATGCGCGGCGACTTGGCGAGCATCTCGTAATTCGTATCCAGGTGGGAGATGATGAAATTCGACAAGCCGATGAACACGGCGGGGATGATGTAGGGGATCAAGCGCCGCCAGCGTCGCTGGTAGAGGAGGCGCGAGGCGAAAACGGCGCCCGAGGCGAGTATCATGTTGAAACCGACGGAGACCAGGTAGAGGTAGCGGATGTTCAGCCAATCGTCGGGGAACTTGAAGAAACAAAACGGGAGCACCGTTATATATGTCCAGGCGATGAAGAAACGGAGCGCGCGGTTGCCGAAGATGAAGCCGAATATCGAGTAGGAAAGGATGCACAGGAAAGTCAGGATCCTGATCTCGGTCGCGAGCTTGTAGATGAACTGTACGATCGGCCCAGCGTGCGTCACGAGCCTGGAACTGTGGATGGGAAAAACCATTCTCACTAGATAACTGCCGAAGTTCCTGAAGAATCCCAGGTTGAAGAATATCATGTCCGAGCGTCCCGGCAGGTAGGGCAGGAGGGACAGCTTGACCAGGAGTATGACGAGGGCGAATATGGTTATCACGAGGAAGTTGGTGTGGAATACATTCTTTCCGCTTTCCTCCCGGAAGAGCGCGTTGAACACCAGCATACATCCCAGGATGCTGAAAGATGTAGCCTTGGTGAGCAGGCTCAGGGCGAAGAAGAGCAAGGAGCCGAGGAACCATATCGAGAAAAATCTCCCGCCTTTTTCCAGTTCGTTCTTGAAGTAGAAGAGCAGCGTGAGGAGGGTGAGCAAGGTGATGACGAGGTCACTGATCCCGGAGACCACCATAACGGCCTTGCCGTAATTCCCCACCGCGAAGACGAAGAGAAGCGACGACAATACGGCTATGGTCCTGTCCTTGAGCAGGGTGAACACCGTGAAGTAGACGAGAAAAGCGTTCACGGCGTGTATGAGGATGTTGAAGAGGTAATAATACCACGCGTTCAGGCCGAACCAATGGTACTCGAGGTAGAACAGGACGTTCACCAGCGGCTGGAAGTTCTGGAAAGGGGATGTTTCGAATACGGCCCGGAGTGAACTGTCCGTCTCGAGCGCGTTCTCCAGGTATATGTAGTCGCTGCGATGCCAGAACGAGTTGTTCCTCACCCGGGAGAAAAAGAGAAGGCTGAGAAGGATGAGCAGGGCGAGGAAGAGGAGATTGTAGAGAAATATGGACCTGTCTGAATGTTCCCGGCGAGCTCTCATAAATATGTTCCTGGCCGATATGGGATTGCGTGCTTACGTGAATCGGGTCGTCATCCCGAAAGCCGATACCTTTTATAGGAGAAATCCGAGGCAAAGTCCAGGTATTTCGACGTGTTCGGCCCCTTGGCCGGCGCAGCCGATCCCGCGGATCGATCAGGCATGGAAACTTTTGGGAATACTCCTACCTTGCGGAATATCTCTTGCAGGGATCGGGGGCTGGTGATATAAGGGACGTGCCGAAGTCCGGTGATGACGGTATGGAAGCCGGATCGAAGGCATCAGGCAGCCCAGGGAGGAACCGTTGACAAGGAAGCTCAGAATAGGCGCCCCGCAACACGTTTGCGCCAGGCCCCTTCTTTTCGGATTGACCAGGACGCCGGAGGAGAGCTGCGAGCTCGTGTTCCATGAACCGGCCGCCCTTGCGGCCATGTTGGAAGCCGGCATGCTCGACGCAGCCCTGATCCCCGGAATCGAATTCTTGCGAGGAGCGGGTGGATTCATCGTCAAGGGGCCGGCTCTCGTAGCCAAGGACCGGCCGGGCGGAATCTCTCTTGTTTCGAACAAACCGCTCGGAGAAATAAGACGAATCGCAGTGAACGAACACGCCCGGACCCCGGTCGCGGTGCTGAGGATAGTTCTTGATCTCAAGTTCGGCATGATGCCGGACATATGCGTGAGCAAGGACGATCGCGCGGTGTGGAGTTCGGAGTTCGACGCCGTTCTCTTGAGCGGTGACGAATCCCTCGACCGGTTGAAGGAGGGACCGGGAGATGGAACGGAAGTGTTCGACATCACCGGCATGTGGTACGAGCTCACACCGAAACCGCTGGTGTTCGCAGTTTGGGCTTTCAATGATGAAGCCGTCGAGGAGATCCTCTGCAAGAAGCTGGTGATTTCGCGCAACCTGGGTATGAGAAATCTTTCCCTTCTGGCGGACGGCATATCGCAGACTTCGCAGTTTCCAAGCGAGTTGCTCTATAGTTATCTGAGCGAGAACTGGAATTATGATCTAGGGGAATACGAGTACGAGGGCTTGAAGCAGCTCGAAGAATACGCCCTCGAATACCGCCTGATGCGAGCGCCCAGGCTCACCGAGCGGGCGCTCCTTGCCGGAGAGTAGCCGGTCGAATCATCCGATGATCGCGGATCATCGTGCCTTTCCCCTCTCCTCGAGTCTCTTCTTGTGTTTTCCAGCCATGATGTGCGCCTGCCGCGTGGGCTCGGGCAGGCGGTAGCCCCCCGAGGCGGCGAGAACGAGTCTTCGCGCGGAGGCGTTGTCTACGAGATGCCCGGGGGAGACGAACAGCGGCTTGACTCCCGCCCTCGTCCTCAGGACCGATCCCACCACGGTTCCGCCGTACCTAAGCAGGGAGAATGATCCCCTTTTCTCGGAAACTTCGTCGTACTCACCGACCAGCCTGCTCTTGGCGCATCCCACCGTCGGTTTGCCTATCATGATTCCGAGATGGGTCGCGAGGCCGAGCCGGCGTGGATGTGCTATGCCCTGGCCGTCGCAGAGCATGACATCGAACCGGCTCTCGACTTTTTCCATTGCTTTGACGAGAGCCGGTATCTCCCTGAACGACAACAGGCCCGGCACATAAGGAAAAACCAGGGGGGTGCTCGCTGTTCTCGTTTCCACGAGCTCGAGCCGGGGGAAACTCATCACGACCACGGCTGCGATCAGCTTTCCCAGCTGTTTGCTCACCGCGATGTCTGAGCCCGCGATGTATTCGATCCCACCCAGCGGCAGAGGAGCGAGCTTTACCTTGTTTCGAAGGGATGCCTGCAATGCCACGGCTTCGGCCGGGCTCAAGTTCCATCTGTGAATCTTCTTGATCTTCACGTCAAACATGAATTATACCAGAGAAAGGTTACGAAATACATTCCCGTTCGCCCGGGGAGCTTCGAAGCCCGCGCGGGAGACCAGAGAGGAGGAGCAATATTGGCGGGAAGAACGGAAGAATTCAACAAGTTCAGGGAAAAGATGAACAAGCGGATCCTCGAGAGCGGGGACCTGGTCATAAAGCGTTTCTTCAACCTGGACAGCGCGGCCTACAAGGACGGTGCGCTCCCGTCCCGCTACAAGGAAATGCTGGGCCTCGTCGCCTCCATGGTCCTTCGATGCGACGATTGCATAAGTTATCATCTCCAGCGCTGCCACGAGGAGGGGGTGGAGAAGGAGGAGCTTTTCGAAGTCTTCGGCATCGCGCTCGTGGTGGGCGGCTCGATCGTGATCCCGCACTTGAGGCGAGCCGTCGAATTCTGGGACGAGTTGGAATCCGGCTAGCTCGTCCAGCGACGAAAACCCGGTCTTTGGAGGTATAGTGAAAAAGGCAAAGTCGATTGGATGCTTTGTGGCTCTACTGATTGTCGTGCTTCCGGGGACCGGCGTTTCCGGCGATCCCTGGCGTGCGGTATACGAAAAGGGTTCGGGGGGCTTGGTGGAGGATCTTTGCATAGGCGACGAAGAGAGCGACGATTACTTGCTATATGCGCCGAGCGCGGTCGACGTCGACTCTCACGGAAACATCTTCGTCGTGGATCTCAAGCTCAATTGCGTCAAGAAATTCAGCCCCGACGGCGAGTATATCTCGACGTTCGGGGGCAAAGGTGAGGGCCCCGGCGAGTTCGTAATGCCGCTTCCCATGGTCGTCGACCGGGAAGACAACGTGATCGTTTGGGATTACGGCAACAGGCGCTTCACGATTTTCGATGACGAGGGGCATCTCGTTCGGGCTATGAGCTTCCAACCCACTGTCACTCGTATCGAGTGTACTCCCGGCGGGTTCCTTCTCGTTGAGACGGAGGAAGGCGATTTTTCGTCTTACGCAATCAAGACCAAGGTAAAACTGACAAGATATTCGAAGGATTTCACAAAGCCGGTGGTCGTGGATTCAGCTTACGTGGAGAAATGGAAGAGGGTGAGCAAAGGGGACGCGAACTGGACGGTGACATACGCCTACTATCCCACGCTGTTCTGGGCCGCGGGAGCTGATGACGAGATCATAATAGGGAACTCCCGGGAGTATAAGATCCGTATTCTATCGTCCGACCTGAAGCAACTTCATGTCATAGAGAAAAAGGCGGACAGGGTCGAAGTAACCAAGGAAGAGGCGGATCAATACTACGTTTCATTCGAGAAGGGAAACGAGCTCTTCAAGAATATCTTGCGCGATGAAGTCAAGCTTCCAAAGTACAAGCCCTACTTCGACGGCATCTTCGTCGGCGGAGGCTACATCCTGGTGATGCTGAACGAATCGGCGGGCGACGAAGTGCTCTACGACGTTTTCGGCCCGGACGGATCCTACGAGGCGAGTGTGAGACTGCCTTCTTTGGGGGGAAAGCGGATAAGAGGCGACTACATATACGGCAGAAAGGACTTCGAGAACGAGCTTCCCAAGGTTTGCAGATTCCGCCTTGACGGATAGCGTCAACGTTCGTGCTTCATCAATTCTTCGTATTCCAAGGGATGATGTTTCTTCATCTCTTCTTCGCTCAAGGTGCCCTTCAACCAGACCTTGTTCATGGGAAAGACATCCGGGTTCAGGTGCACCGTATATAGATGCCAGATTATTATCGCCAGAAAAGCAAGCACGGCCTCGTATCCATGTACCGCCGTGGCTATGTCCAACACCCACTTGGGCATGAAAGCCATTGTCGCTTCTTCCTGCCAGAGCATGAGGCCGGTTATGATCATGACGGTGGTTCCCCAGACGACGCTGAAGTATTCGAACTTCTCGATGAAGTTGAAGCGTCCGTAGCGGGGGCCGGTTTTGGTCTTGCCGAGGTTGTACTTGAGGTAGCCGACGAAGTCCCGGAAATCTTTTTTCCTGAATATCATTTCACGAACGTCACGGCCGCCCCTCTCGGACAGGAGCGAATACAAGACATGGTAGGCTGAAAGCCCTATGAGAACGACTGCGGCGATCCTGTGCAGGAGTCCTCTCAGCTCGAAGGTTCCCGGGAACGAGAATAAAGCTCTGATTATAGAAGAATTGGGGGTCAAAAGAGGCAGCCCCGTGACTATCAAGACTATGAAGCTCAGCATCAAGACCACGTGTTGAATACGCTGCGACAGGGTGAACCGTTCGAAGACGATCTCGTGGGTGTATTCACGATGCGTAACGACGGTAGTCCCGTGGTTCCTGACCGTGGTTATCTTTTCAGCCGGAATCTCTTTGATACCGCTCATTTGCCAGCACCTCTCCTTCTTCTCGCATGCCCGGACAAGTCGAGAGCGATCAGGCCGATGAAGGACAATACGAGTACGGCTATCAAGGCCGTGTAAAACCTCTTGACGATGAGGACACCTATGTTCTGTCGCTTGAGATCGGTGAGATGTATCTTCGCACGTGCGAAGTTGCGCCCCGCTTGTGGATGGCAACTGCCGCAGGTGGCCTGGAGGTTGGCTGGATTGACGGATGATTCCGGATCGGACGAGGGGAGGATGTTGTGATATCCGTGACAGCTTGCGCAGTTGGCGACACGCACGTCACCCAGGCTCAGGGCGATGCCGTGATAGCTTCCCATGTAGGACGCCAGCCTTTTCGAGGGCAGCCCGTATTTGTCATCCAGGGCCATGTCGTCGTGACAGCGACTGCATGTCCTGGGAATATTGGCGGTGTACACGGAGGCGCTCTCGTCCTGGGGCCTGCGGATTGTGTGTTCGCCGTGGCAATCCGTGCAAACCGGCGAGTCGGGATTGCCTTTGAAGAAGGCCTTGCCGTGAATGCTCTTCTTGTAGACCCGGTAGACGCCTATGTGACACTTGCTGCAGGTCTTTGGTATGTTCCTGCGCCAGGCCGGCGACGATTTGTCCTTGACCGACACCACTGCATGGGCCTGGTGACAGTCGCTGCACACCGCGGAGACCTTCAGCCCCGCCTTCGACACGCCGAGTCCGTGGATACTTTTTTCGTATGATTTCACGAAATTCGCGGCGTCCGTCCGGCCCCTGCCGCTCATCAGCGCGTTGTTCTCGTGGCAGCGCGTGCAAATCTTCATTTGATTGGTTCGAAACAGGGGAGAGCCGGGATCCTTCGGGCTGAGAATGTAATGCTTGCCGTGGCACGCGGTGCAACTCCCTTCGCGTTCGTCGGCGAACTTGGTTTTCGCATGAACGCTCGTTTCGTATTCTTGCGTTTCCTCGTCGTGGCATGCGGTGCAAGATGCGGGAGTGGTCTCTTTCTCGTGAAGCTCACCGCCCGAAGACTCGATGTCCTGATGGCAGTCAGTGCACGTTAGAACCGAGCCGTGAACCGAGTTCAGGAAGGGGAGCTTCTTGATATTGAGACTACGGCCGGATTCGTCTTCGATATCCGGGTCGGCGTGGCAGGACAGGCAGTCGTCTATCTCGTCGGCGCAGGCCGGCTTAAGCGCGAACGGCGCGGCCGATGAGAGGAGAAAAGCAGACAAGAAAACAATAAAACTTTCTTTCGTCAAGATAGACATGATACACGCTTCTCCGTTGTGGGGCGATCGAGAGAACTGCAAGCAACGTGCCCGACGGCGCGCTTTGCGGTTTTGAAAAGCGGGCGCGTAACTATATGGAAATCAACAAGCATATTTGAAACCGGCTTCAGGCGGGCGTCCGCGGCGGAAAAGATGTCAATTTGTCTCCGTGCCCGGCATTGCACTCGGCAAACGAGGACAATTTGTCCTCAGAAGAATCGGGCTTCGGGGTCGATGGCGAAGACTATGGGAACGGCCCATTCGAACGCTTCGAATTCTTTGGTGGTCGCCAGCCTTCTTCTCGCGGTCATCAACGCTTCGGCGAGAGTCTTGCGGTTGCTGAGCGATTCATAGAAAACGGTGGCGAAGGTGATCGCGGCGGCGTCGCCCACGATGAGTCGATTGCCGACGACGGCCGGAACCCCGGAGGCGACGAGGGCGGGTGCGACCCCCTTGTTGAAATCGGCCCTGCCGCCTTCGGCGGTTTCGCACCCGTTGAGCACCACGAGACGAAGGTGCGGGGCTTGGCGCGCCATGAGAAGGCAGAGGGATCGTGAATCGATCGCCAGGGATCTTCGCGTCCTTTCCGTCTCCAGGATCAAGGTGCCGACGTCCAGGTCTTCATCGTAGTCCGCGTGGCCTATATAATGGAGGATGTGGTAGGAGGTCTCGCCCAGTCTCCGTTCGAGGGAGCGCGGGCTGGTGTGTTCGAGAACATCCACGTAGAGACGCTTGGATGTGATCAACGGTTGCAACGCATCCATGAGACCGTCCACTTCCTTTTGCCACGCGAGCTTGTACTGGTCGACGGGCTGGGATACGGCTATGAGCATTCTTATGACCAGGGGGAGAACGGGTATGGACACAGCGGCCCTTGGACTGACTACTCCCCGGAACATAACCACGTCGCCGAGAGACAGGAACCGTTTTCTCTTGGCATCGTAGATCATCTCCCAGGGGAAGTCCGCCACCCAAGGGTTGGTCGAAGTGAAATTGATGAGGACTGGCCCTTGGTTCTCGCTCTCCTTGAGGCTCCTCTCGAGAAGAATCCTTGCGTCCCCCGGAAAGAGAGTTTGCATGAGCATCGTACCGGCGCGCACCAGGCGGTCGAGCGATATTTCGCCTTGCGCGTCTTCCAGGTATCTCCTCAGGCTGCGTTCCGTGCCGATCAGAGCGTGCCAGTAAGTGTCGTCTCCCCTCGTCTTGAAAGTCGCAACCGTTCTCGAGAGTCCCATGGAAGCCGTGTGCATCGGAAATGGTTCCGGAGGAAGCGACGTGATGCCGGCGCGCGCTATCGCTTTTCTCCAATGTTTGATCCATGCGCGATACTCCCTGCCTCTGCCTCCATCGTCGACGACGACCACCTCGAGCTTGGGAAGCGGAACCTTGTAATCGGGCTCCTCGGAGAGCATGGGCGGGGGAACGACGGCGCTCACCAGGGTCGGCGCGGAAAACGAGCGGGCCGTTCCACGCGAACCATGTTTGGAACTTGCATCGCCCCGGGGCAGCCCCAGGAACGCTGCGATCCTGTTGAGGCATTTCGCCGTCTTGAAATAGGCGAAGTGATGGACGTTGACTTTGAGCTTGGGATCGCGCTCGAAGGGAGAGAACACGGCGCGACGCGTCGAAGGAAGCGGCCGGTCGGCGGTGGTGGCGGACGACGTGGAAACGGTGAGATCGTTCTCGGCGTCGCGGAAGATCGTGTCCGCGCCGGCATCGACCAGTTTCCATACGAGGTCGCGTGGAGCCTCGAAGTTGGATCCGATCGCGTAGTAGACGGGCCCGCCCAACGGGGAGGGCGAATTGAGTTTCTCCAGGAAGTCGCTTCCCACGGCGAACGCCTCCACGCCGGGCATCACACCCTTGACGCCCGCCGCCATGCACCTTATCAACTCGGCGAGGAATTTCGTCACCCAGGGAAGAGATTTTCCGGGGATCAGGTAGGCGACGTTCGTGAGCCAGTTCGCGAAACTCTCGTAGGGGCGGATCGACCTGTTCCCCGCGTTCGGCACGAGCGGGGATCCCAGGTTGGGGACCCCGACCAGGACCACGCGATCTATGAGCATTCGCCCGCCCGGCCCGGCGCCGGACGCGGCGCGCGAAGATCGGGATCCGGCCGACCTCCTTGCCGCGCCGATCGACTCGAGCAACGATCGCGCCACCAGTCCGCCGCGGCTGTGGGCGATGACGTCATATGTGCACGTTTCGCCTCGCTCCAGATGATCGAGCAACCATCGGGCGTTCTCGTCAGGCGTCACCGATATCGTCGGATGATCGAAACCGTAGATCCTGCCATCATAATACTCCCGGAGGAGATTCAGGAACCTGTCACCGGGTTTCTTGTAGAGCGGGTTGAAAGCGGAGATTGTAGATGAGAAAGTTCCATGGATGAAGAGGAGCCCCCTCTTGCCGCCGTTGTGGGGAAGGCGGGAAAGCGGCCTGCCGGACTCTATGCCGCGCTTCCCGAATCGGTATATGGCGTGCTCGATCTTGTTCTGTTCCCATTTGCGGGAGAGTGACTCCAGGCTCTTGCGGGCCAGGCCGGCGGCGACGGTGGTGGCGAGAATCGTGAGGACATACTTCGCGCCTGAAATGCCGTCGGTCTTGACCGGGAAGTCCACCGCCCGCTTGCCTCCGGCGCCCCTTCTCCTCCTCTCGAAGTGCCAGGTCATGCCGCCCCCGGGGTGGACCAGGCAGCCGATGAGCAGTTCCCTGCGCGTTCCCGGGATCTCGGCCGTTACGCGCGCTCTCGGCGGGGATGATTTGCCGCCGGGGGGCTTCCGGTCGTCGACTCTGAACGCGAGCGAATCGACGATCCGGTAACCGTGACGCACGAAGTGTTTCAACAAAGGGTCGCCGGGAGGCTTGCGTCCCCTTTGCTCCGCAGGAACGGTTCCATGAAACTTATACGAGACGTCGGTCACTTTTCCGCGCTCACTCTCCTCCGGGTGTAGTCTCCGCCGGCGCGCCGTTCTTTCCAGTGTCTTGTGGAGAGCCCGGGCCGGAAGGTTTGTCGTACTTGAACACGCCTCTCTCCACGGCCAAGGCGCAAAACAATCCTACTAGAAAACCCGCGAGCGTGCCAAGGGCGAGAATCGTCGCCGCCGTCACGAGGGCGACGAACATTTGCGAAAATTTCTTCTGGTCACGCACCAGGACGCCGAGTTCCAGACCCGATACGATCAGCAAGACGCCGAGGATGCTCATGGGATAGTGAAGCATGATCGAGGTTATGGCCGAAGCGGCGAAGAGGCCGGCCAGCATCTTGGCGCTTCCCAGGATGATCATGCTGCCCGCCGTTCTTGCGCCGAAACGGTACTGCCCGGCCAGGCCGCCCGCGCCGTGGCACACGGGCATGGCCCCGAAGAGACAGCCGGTGAGGTTCATGACGCCCACGCTCGCCGCCACGGTGCCGACCGAGGCCGGCTTGCGGGGAAAGAGTTTCTCGGAAAGAGCGCACACGGCTATGACGGAGTTCAACAGCGTCAGCGGAATCTGGGCAAGGCCCGCGTCCAGCGCTCCGCTCAGGAGCGCCTGAGCGTTCGGGAGGGCGAGCGAGGGAAGGGATACTTGAAGGGCGAGGGAATGTCTGACCTGAGCCGAAGCGAGGGTCATCAGCGAACCGGCGGTGAAGAGAACGAGGGACGAGGGGAACCGTCGGCTCGAGAAGAAGAGCAGAACGATAAGAGAAGCGACGATCCCGGTGACGATGCTGTCCATCCCTAGAAGCGCGTGCGTACCCGTGACGTACGAAAGGCCTTTCATCATGAGATTCAACCCGATCCCGAGCTGCAGTCCCCTGACCACGCTCCTGGGGATCAGTTTTTCAATCTTGTCGATGAGCCCGAAAAGAGTCGTGAGGAGAAAGAAGGCTCCGACGAAGAGTCCCGCGCCGTGGATCTCGGCCGGGGAGAGTTTTTCGCTTATGGCGACGGCGGCGATGATTTTCATCGGTTGGACGCACATCGGGATGCCGAAGAGCATCCCCGTCGTAACGTTGAAGAGTCCTGCGAAGAAAAGGACGGGGCCGGCCTTGAGCCCGTTTATCGCAATCAAGGCGGCGGTGAGGGGAATGAAAGTTCCCATGTCGCCCAGGGATCCGGACAATTCCCCGAGGCCGAAGCGGGAAGACAGGAGGTTTTCTTTCATGCGGGAGGGGAGATTGTGATCATGCGTTCTCATGCACGAGGCCCCTCGTCTTCAATGTTCCTCCCCCTCGATCACGGCGATGCCGTGGATGATGGCCGGGAACAGGACCTCCAGCGAATCTTCGACCGCCCTCCTCGAACCTGGAAGGTTCACTATCAAGGTCTTGCCGGCGATGCCCGCGATGCCGCCCGAGAGCATCGCGTACGGAGTGCGCGCCAGGCCGAAGGCGCGGACCGCTTCGGCTATGCCGGGAAGCGGTTTGTCGATGATCGACGATGTGACTTCCGGGGTGTGATCCCGAGGGGCCATTCCCGTTCCCCCGGTGGTTATGACGAGATCGAGCTCGAGATCCCGGGCGTACCTCGTGAGGACGTTTTCGATCGTCGCGGGATCATCGGCGACGACGCTGTGATCGACGACTTCGAATCCCCGCTCCGTCAGTCGCCTGCAGATGAAGGGGCCCGTGAGGTCTTCCCGCTCGCCTCTCGCCGCCCGGTCGGATGTCACCAGCACGGCGGCGGTGAGGAGTCTCGAGGGCTTGCAAGCGAAATCGGATTTGCCGCCGGTCTTTTGGACGAGCCTTACGCCGCCGATCTCCAGCGAGTCGTCGATGGGTTTGAGCATGTCATAAAGCGTGAGCGCCGCCATGGACGCGCCGGTGAGGGCTTCCATCTCCACCCCCGTCTTGGCCGTCGCTTTCGCCGTAACCGTTATCTTGATCCCGCCGTCCTCAATCTCGAAGTCGACGGATACGTGATCCAGGGGGACCTGGTGACAGTAGGGAATCAGGTCGGCCGTCCTCTTGGCGGCCTGGACGGCGGCGACGCGCGCGACGGGGAAAGGATCCTTCTTGGGAAGGTCGTTGGCCTTGATCCTCGCCGAAGTTTCAGGAAGTATTTTCAACGTGGCTTGGGCCGAGGCCGTCCTGAACGTCGAGTATTTCTTGCTTATGTCTTTCATCGACAGGCATTATAGCATAGTCTATACTTTGATTTGAAGTCGAATACGAACGGAGGATCAGGCGATGGAACGTAACCGGGAGCGATCCAAATGTGGGAAAAAACCGCTGAATTCATAAAAAGCAAGTCCACCTTTCTGCTTACGACGCACATCAACCCCGAAGGCGATGCCATAGGTTCGGAAATAGCCCTCAAGGAGTTCTTACAGAGCATCGGCAAGAAGGTATACGTCGTGAACTCCAGTCCAACTCCCAAGAACTGCCTCTTCCTCGACCCGAAGCGCGAGATAAAGGTGTATCCGAGCGATTACGATCCTCGAATCATGCAGGAGACCGATGCCCTGATCATTCTCGACGTCAACGCGTGGATTCATCTCGGCTCCTTCGCGGAGGAGATAAAGAAGAGCGGCAAGCCCGGAGTTTGTATCGACCACCACGAAGGGTACGAGAATGATTTCGTCGACGTCTATCTGGGCGATACTTCGGCGGCGTCGGCCGGCGTACTCGTTTACGAATTGATAAAGTTCATGGGCGGTGAAATAACCCCGCGGATATCGGACGCGATATACGCCTCTCTCATAACGGACACGGGGAATTTCCGGTTCACGAACACGAACGCGAGGGCTTTCAGGATCGCCGCCGAGCTTCACGACCTCGGCGTGGATCCGTTCTCCATTTACCGTAAGGTATTCGCAAATCGTTCCTGGGGTGCGGCTCATCTCATCGGACCGGTGATGAACACCCTTCGATCCGCCGCCGACGGCAAGATAGCCTGGATTCAGATGACCGCGGACATGTTGGAGGAAGCAGGGGCCGAGTATGAAGACAGCGACGGCCTGCTCGATCTCGTAAGGGCGATCAAGGGTGTCGAGCTATGCATGTTTTTCAAGGAGACCGGCCGGGGAGATGTCAAGATATCTCTGAGGTCGAACGGACGAATAGACGCATACAAGCTGGCCAGAAAATTCGGGGGCGGCGGGCACCGCATGGCGTCGGGGATGGTTCTCGGTTGCGGGATGGAAGAAGCCGTGGAGGCGGTTCTCGCCGAGGCGCTCGAGCTCGGTGGTTTCAGGAAATGACAAGGCCCCGTAGCCGGTGGGGTGTTTCGAAGTCAGCAGCTACGGGGCCTCCAGGCTCGGGAAGTGGGGTCATGTGGAGGGAGGTAGAATGCAGTTGCATTTTACTCGGACCTTATGCTGCGCGATTCTAATGCATTATTCGTTCCGCAAGAGGAAGCCCCTTTGCGAAAGCGGCTATTGATTCGTAATCTCTTGATCGCAAAAAGAATAGATAGTGCTCGTCCGACTTCGACGTTCCACTCCTTGGGCCGCACCGCGTGATTCGCTATAGAAATGTCTACAATCCTGTAGAATAGAGTCAGTGGGGACCGGCCCCGGGAACTAACTATTGATTGGGGAGACTAGAAGTCAGTCCATCCCCGGGGCCGGGTAGCTGTGTGGTGAGGAATGCTTATTATCTTGTACGAATCCGGATGGTGAAAGTTCCATGTATACGCAAGCGGGGAAAGCAATGAAAAACGGTTTCATTTTCAAGGTCTTCGATCCCTCCCCCAAGGTTCCGAACAACCTCTATGCTTTCCCCGCTCGATTCACTCCGTTTGCAACCAATTATACCCTGGCCTAACCTCTTAGTTCCGCCGAGCGATCTCACCCGGCGCGCTTTCCCGCCTCGTTCCCGTCGGTCTGCCAGTAGGGCGATATCTCCCGCAGGCGATCGATGATGGGAGGGAGCTCCTTCAAGACCATATCGATCTCAGCCTCCGTCGTGTAGCGGCTCAGGGAGAAGCGTACCGAGCCGTGCGAAGCGGTGAACGGCACTCCCATGGCGCGGAGAACGTGTGAAGGTTCCAGCGATCCCGATGTGCATGCAGAACCGCTCGATGCGCATATCCCGAATTCATCCATCAAGAGAAGTATCGCTTCTCCTTCGACGTATTCGAAGCTTATGTTGGTCGTGTTGGGCAGGCGCTCGTCCTTGTGGCCGTTCCGTATGGAGCCGGGAACGGTTGCGAGGATCCCGTTCTCCAGTTTGTCGCGCAGCAGTCTCATGCGCTCGTTTTCCTCTTCCATGTGCGCGGAGGCGAGCTCGCAAGCCTTGCCCAGGCCGACTATGTGAGGAACGTTCTCCGTACCGCCTCTCCTTCCCCTTTCCTGGTGCCCGCCGATCATGAAGGGTTGGATCCTGGTTCCCCTTCTTATGAACAGGGCCCCGACTCCCTTGGGAGCGTGAAGCTTGTGCCCGGAGATGGACAGGAGGTCGATCGGAATCTTTTTCATGTCCAGGGCTATCTTGCCGGCCGCCTGGACGGCGTCCACGTGCAGGGTTATGCCTCGGGACTTCACTATCTGCGCTATCTCTTGGATGGGAAACACCACGCCGGTTTCGTTGTTCGCGTACATGACCGAGACCAGGGCGGTATCGTCCGTGAGAGAATCCCTGAGCTCATCGAGATCGAGCCTCCCATCGCGGTCCACGCCGAGCAACGTGACCTTGTAGCCGAGCTTGCCCGCACGGCGTATCACGTTGAGAACGGCGGGGTGCTCGACGCGGGTGGAAACGATGTGTCTTTTCTCCGGCGATGCTTCCAGTATCCCGCGGATCGCGTGGTTGTTGCTCTCCGTACCGCAACTCGTGAATACGATCTCGGATTCGCGACAGTTCAAGAAGGCGCTCACTCTCTCTCGCGCCGTCTTGACGGCGGCTCCCGCCTTCGCCCCGAACTTGTGCATGCTGGACGGATTGCCGTAATAGTCGGTCAGATAGGGGCTCATCTCTTCGAAGACCTCGGGAGCCACCCGGGTGGTGGCGTTGTTGTCGAGATAGATCACTTTCACTCGTTTACCTCCTCTACTATTATATTGTCACTGACGAATTCCCGGAGCTTGTCTTCGACGAGGGACTTGATCGTCAGGTTGGAAGCAACGCATCCCACGCACGATCCTTTCAATCTGACTAGCACGCGATCACCGACGACGTCGATCAATTCTATGTCTCCTCCGTCGTTCTGGAGAAGGGGGCGGATCTCCTTGTCGATGATCTCCTGTATCATGTTGATCTTCTGAATGTTGGTGAGGGGTTTCTTCTTGTCGGCCTTGCCGCTTTCATCCGGTCGCGGAGCGACCCTCGCCTTCATCTCGTCGACGAGGATCTCCTCGAGAGCCGGATGACACGAAGTGCATCCGCCCCCGGCTTTGCAGTAATTGGTTATTTGCTCCAAGGTCGTGAGGTTGTTCTCGCGTATGACCTTGCGGATGAGATTCTCGTGGACGCCGAAACACTGGCATATCAGGCGCCCTTCCATCTCTTCCTTTTGCTTGGGGCTGATTCCCCTGTAATTGTCTATGGCCGCTTGCAGGGCTTCTCGTCCCATCACCGAGCAGTGCATCTTTTCGGGGGGCAGGCCGCCCAAGGCTTCCGCTATCTGCTGGTTCGTTATCTTGGAAGCTTCCTCGAGCGTGAGCCCCTTTATCATTTCGGTGAGTATGGACGACGAGGCGATGGCGCTGCCGCAACCGAAGGTCTTGAACTTGGCGTCGACGATGCGTCCCTGGGAGTCGAGCTTGAAAGTCAGCCTGAGCGCGTCGCCGCACGATATGGATCCGACTTCGCCGACGCCGTCGGGATCTTCTATCTCCCCGATGTTGCGCGGGTGGAGGAAATGATCCATGACTTTATCCGAGTAATCCCACATCGTTACCTCCTGTTTTGCTTCGATGCAGACGTCCCTGCCCCGCCGGGTTCGTCCCTTTTCGATTCATCCACACGGCGCACGGCCGATGCGGTCCGCCCGCCGTGAGACGGTCCTCAGCTCTTGAGAATTTCATCTATGAGAGTGCTCTTCTTGCCGCCTTCGCGGGAAGCCCCGCACGTGTCGCATGTTTCGGGTTCCGTGACCTGTGGGCATGTAACGCAATTGTCCAACAGGTCTATCGAAGTCTCCAGCTGTTTCTTGAGGGAGTATAGAGCCTCGACAGTCTTCGTCACTTCTTCGTGCTTTGTCTTGAGAATGTCCAGGAGTTTCTTGGCTCCTTCCTTGCCCTCGCCGCTCTCGCGCCAGTTCGTGAGAATCCTCTTGATCTCCTGGAGCTTGAAACCGGCGATCTTCAGGCTCTCTATTATACTGAGCCGGCTGAGCGATCGAGTCGTGTAGATCCGCTGGCCGCCGGGGGAGCGTTCGGAGAATATGAGCTCGAGCTCCTCGTAATATCGGATGGTCCTGGTCGTGAGCCCGGTAAGCTTCGCCAGCTCTCCGATCCTGTATCGATCCGCTCCCGGTTCCGGGGTTCTCGTTTGCAAGGCTCGGTTCCTCCCTCGGGAAGTTCACCACATAATTGACGTTTACGTCAACTGTTGGTATCTTACACGAGGGAGGGCATTATGTCAAGCCTGTCCAGCGTATTTCAGGGGATTTTTTCTCCTGCTCGTGGTTCACCATCGATCGGGGAAAAAGGCTTTGCATCGGCCGGGAGGTTGATATAGACTTGAGAATGACCTTAATATCCTATTATATAAGAAGTTAGGCGGCTAGATGGGAAAAGACGAACGGATCGGCCTCATCATCGTGAACACCGGGGACGGTAAGGGCAAGACCACGGCCGCTCTCGGCACTGCACTGAGGGCCGTGGGGGGCGGCTTCAAGGTGCTCGTGATCCAGTTCATCAAGGGCTCCTGGGATTACGGAGAGCTCCACGCCGCCCGGCGCCTGGCGCCGGAGCTCGAGATCGTCCAGATGGGGGAGGGGTTCACGTGGGAGACGAAGGACCGCGAGCGCGACACCGAGGTGGCGCGGAAGGCGTGGGATTTCTGCAAGGCGAAGATAAGGGCGAACGAGCACGACATACTCGTCTTCGACGAGATCAACAACGCTATCGATTACGGATATTTGGATGCAGGCGAGGTGGTGGAGGCCGTCAAAGGAAAGCCTCCTGAGATGCACATCATCCTCACCGGGCGAAATGCTCCCCAGGAGCTGATCGATGCGGCGGATCTCGTGACCGAGATGAAGGAGATAAAGCATCCTTTCAAGAAGGGGATAATCGCTCAGAAGGGGATCGAGTTCTGATCGAGCGCCGCTTCGGAGCTAGAAGAGCGCATAGATGAACGGGGCGAGCGCGGAGCCTTCGGTGAATATTATGAGAAGGCTCAACAGGAGCAGGAACGCGAGCATCGGGGCGAGCCACCATTTCTTGCGTACGCGCATGAACGCCCATAGTTCGCCGAAGATGGACAGCTTTTCCTTGATTCCCTTGAAGAACTTCATGTTGCTCGTTGCTCCCTGGCGTTTACCGTGATACCGAGTCTATGCATTTTCCTATACAAGAAACATACCAGGGAATTACTATTATACAGGGTAACACCTTCGGATTCCATCAGATCTTCACCGGGGCGCTCCGGAAGGAGCCTCGGCGGATTCCCAGTCGAGGCTGCAGGCGGACCACCCGATAGGATGTTCGAGAAAGAGGAAGCATAATCCATGAATCTCGGCTTGAATGGCAAGGTCGCAGCGGTATCGGCGGCGAGCCAGGGGCTCGGCTTCGCGGCGGCCCTGGAACTGGCCCGGGAAGGCGCGCGCCTGGGCATTTGCTCGCGTGATGAGCAAAGGATCGCTGCCGCCGCCAGAAAGATCAGGAGCGAGACGGGCGCCGATGTCATTGAATTCGTGATCGATGTCTCGAACGCGGAAGCCGCCGCTTCATTCGTGGACGACGTCGCCGGGAAATTCGGCCGCCTCGATATCCTCGTGACCAACGCGGGCGGCCCGCCGCCCGGCGGCATCGCCGACCTGGACGTCGAGAAGATCAAGAAGGGATTCGATCTCACGCTCTTGAGCGCAGTGTCGATGATGAAAGCGGCCGTCCCTCACATGAAGAAGAACCGCTGGGGGCGCATCGTCAATATCGTCTCCATCACCGTCAAGCAACCCGAGATCAACCTGCTCCTCTCCAACACTATGCGCACCGGGATAGTCGGGTTCGCCAAGTCGATCTCGCTCGAGCTGGCAAGGGACAACATCCTCGTGAACAACGTCGCCCCGGGCTACACGAGGACCGAGCGCCTGGTGGAGCTCGCGGAGGATCTCGCAGAACGCCGGGGCGTCTCCGCGGACGAGGTCTTCGGCGAATGGGAGCGGAGGATCCCGATGGGAAGACTTGGAAAACCGGAGGAACTCGCCAGGGTGATCGCTTTTCTCGCAAGCGAAGCGGCGAGCTACGTCACCGGGACGACAATCCAGGTGGACGGCGGATTCGTGCAGGGGATTTTGTGATCGCGGCGGAGGGAACTGCTGAAGCATCGGCTCATCTGAGCAGAACGATTTTTTTCATGTCGCTGAAATCACCGGCGACGAGCCTGCAGAAATAAACCCCGCTCGATACAGGCTCTCCCGCCTCGTTTAGCCCCTTCCATTTCACGTCTCTGTGCATGCCTGCATCTCTCGTTTCGTTCAATAGTGTTCGCACCAGGCGGCCGGAGACCTCGTAGATTCTGATGCCGACATGCGAGCGTTCCTCGAGTGAAAAAGCTATCGTGGTGACGGGGTTGAACGGGTTGGGATAGTTTTGAAGGAGCCGGTTATCGAATGTCGGCGTGTCGAGCTCTCCTATAGAAGTTGGGAGGACCGCAAACCACGCCAGGATGTGGTAGAGGTGATCGACCCTGTCCGGGGGATAGGCTACACGGTCGTCGCGGATGAAGTGGTAGCTGAATCCTTCGAGCACTACTTTGGCGGTCATCGCCTGCGAGTTTACAGTGGATTGACTGATCACGGCTCCGTGCGCGGAGTTGCCCGAGTAGGCCATCTGGAGTTCGGCGTTTCCCGTGGGGGTGAGGACGTCGAATTTCTGGATGCCCCCCGGACATCCGCCGTAGGCGATGATGGTGTCGGGCCCTGCCGCGTGCGCAAAAAACGTCCCCGGCGTCATGGCCGTGACCAGGGGTGATACCGGTTCGCCCGCCGCGACGTGGTCGGATCTCACCAGGTTGTAGTTTATGTAACTGAGAAGGGGCGAGCTCCTTCCTTTCATCTCGTTAGCTATGGCGTCACCGGTTATGTATAACCCCGGATCGGATGCGGAGGTTTGGTCGAGGAAAGAGCAGAGAAGCTGCGCATCCCGTGATTTCTCGGGGTATGAACCATCCCCTATGGTGCCGTATGCGAGGTCGCCGGAATTCCATATTATTGCTTTATAGACATCGACAATCTGGTTTGCTGTGGCCCGGGCGCCGAGGCCGTTGCCGACGAGTGAAGCGGGTGCGCGCACGTCGAAGCGATCCACTTCGAGCCCGAGGATTTGGAAAGCCGTATCGAAATAGGGCTGCGCGCCACGCATGTCGAAGTCATCCACGTAGAGCACCTCGGCATCGCCGGTGGGCAGGCACTGCGCTTCCATCGGCTGGGTTTGAACTTCGGCCTCGGATGTCACCGTTCCTGTAAACCGGCTCCAGTATGTGGTCCGCCCGCCGGGATCAGTCGCGGAGAAGTAGAAGTCGACGCGATCGGGCGGGGCGAAGAGATTGTCGTTCAGATCGAAACAGAATTCGTTCGGAACCGGAGTCGTCATGCCGGCATCGGAGTATGACGTGTCCATCCTGAACTTGTAGAATCCCGCGGCGTCCGGGCCCGAGACGAGCGGGAACCTCGCGGTGGCGTCGGACATGGATGCACCGCTCTCTTGTCCGGTGGAGCGCACGTGGGCGTAGACGGCGGCCCCGCCGTACGTGGGGTCGGAACCCAACCCGACGTTGAGCTCGCTGACGGTGACGACGACGGAATCTCCGGGCCGAATGTCGGGTGATATGCTGGATGCTATGTCATCGGCCATATCCATGCGAACGGTGCCGGTAATCGTTCCATCCGACGGAAAATTGTCCTGGAACAGATTCGCCTCTTCGACGCTCCATACGGGTCCGTTCATATCGATGCGGTATAGTTTCACGTGATCGAAGAGCGGTGCTTGGGTGTGGCATCCGATTTCGGAATAATAACCGCACCAGTATTCACACATGTCCCAGCATCCGAGGGCCAGTTGGACATGCGTCGCCCCCGGCTCTATGAGGTCGGCGATCTCCTGTTTCACATTGAGCCAGTCGCGTTGGGGACCGTAATAGACGAAATTCCTGTCCATCCAGGGCCCCGGGCAGTCGTCCGCGCCGGCTTTCGATCGGACATGGAATACGTAGAAGACGAGGTTGTCCAGAGGAAGGTCCCGGTAGACCCGGAAATCGAATACGGCGCTCGAAGCGGTCGGCGGCACTGTTCCTCCCGGGTTCCATTCAATCCACGGCGACCAGATCTCATTCGTGCAGTAGAGAGTCAAGTATGAAGGGGTTCCATATTTACCGAATTTCTTGGAATAAGGAACGACAGGTTGTTCCGGGTGAGTTATGGGAGGACACCATATATAGTAATAAGTGGATCCCTTGAAGAAGCCCCACAAGAAAGAGATGTCTCGGGTACACTCGTCGTCCTGCGCTACGTTCATTCCCGGGAAGAGATCGGAATAATCGCCGAAGCTCGGACCCGCAAGGGCGCTCCATTTTCCGTCAAGGGTTCTTCGTGCGCCTATGGGCGCGTTTTCGAAATCCTGGAAGTATATTATTCCGGTTGAATCGACTATAGCCAGGCTGTCGATGATGACGGCGCCGTCGCTGTCATAAAGGCAATCCTCGTCGGACCATGCCCCGTCCGAAATGAACATGAAACGGAGCTCGAGATCGCCGCCGATAGCGTTGGAGTTTATCGTATATGTTTCGGACGCCTCGCCCGTTCCGTCGTAGTATCCGACGCCGTTTACATTGACCTGCCGCCAGGTGCCGTTCGTGCCCAGGTAGTTCACATAAACGAAGTCGTAATTCGGCTCAGTGTCCCAGCGTATCTCGTAGGATATGGATACGTCTCCCAGCACGGGAAAGGACCCGGACTCGAAGCTCTGCATCCACGAATTCCCGTAGCCGGGGAGGCAACTATAGGAGCAAAGAGGCTCGTTTGCAGTCGACCCGGCTCCGCACCAGAGGCTTTTCTGTCCCTGCAGCGGCGTGAGGCGGCCGAAGTCGCCCCCGTTCAAACCGGCGAAGTCGTCGACGTGGAAGAAAGTGTTGATCTGGGCGGTCAAATCGACGCTGGTCCACCCCTGGTAATCCGGGTTCCAATTGGTGTTGAATTCGAACTCGGCGAGGAGGTAGGTATCGGCCTGGGTGGAAGTAAAGAGATCGATCCTGTTCTCGAAGGGCAAGTCGTTCTTGTCGTTGTGTATCTGGATGTTTCTGGCCGTTCGCTGGAGTCTCTTGGTTCCCGGGAGGTTGGATCTCTTGCCTTGGGAACGGGCGTGGGATTCAAGCGGCGGAAGGATCAGGATGATCAGGAGCCAAATCGGGGGCCGCAGGTTCTTCTTCAAGATCGACACCTCCCATCGACGTTCGAGGTGCGATGTGTTTGCGTGTTCTTTGCTTGCCGTAGATTATATCGCCATTGCCGTCCTATTTCAATCCTTAAGTTGTTAAGGTGGGTGGGATCGCAACGAAGCTAGTTCCCCTTGAAGCTATTTCTTCTGTAATATAATTCGGGTATCATTCGAAATTCTATAGACCTCCCTTTCCATTCGATCTTCATGCGGTCTCTTAGCAAGAGTGTTGGTTTCGGCATATGAGTCCGATCGAAGTGAATGATTCGCCCTTCCTCATAGAGGTTGCCAAGGATTTCTTTCATGCCTCTTCTCAGGTCCCCATAGGTGCCTTTGTCTTTTATCACGTTTGCATCGAGAGGAGTAACGAGGACGAGATCTTTCCCCACCTCGCCGTTTTCCACGTAGGGACGATAGCGTTCCCTCGTCGGAGGAACGAACGCAAACCACCATGCATGGTGGCTTTTTGCTCCTTCGCCTTCCTCCTCGGCTTCAAAGCCAAGAAATAATCCATGGCTGCATATTATCAGTCGTTGAATCGGTACGGGGGCCAGGCTGAACAGGGAACACGGAACATTCATTGTATCGGGCGCGAGCGCCCAATCGTTTGAGATCTCCGGACACGGGCATGGAGCTTGTTTGTCATGCAGGGCCTGTAGAGAATCCGATGATGTTGTGTTTGATGGATCGATCGCCCATGTGGGACTTGTTTCAGCGCGGGCGTAGGGTGCGCGAGCTGGTAGAGATGTGGTGAGAAAGAGAGACACGCTGAGTACAGACAACCATCTTGAGTGCATGATTCACCTCCAATGTGTGGTTATCGTAACGATATCATTTCTTGACTATGTTCTTTTTCCCAAAGTCTAGCCGATAGAGAGTTTCCGCCTAAGGGCTGCTGAAGATCCTTGGAATCCAAGCCGTTGCCGTTCTTATCCCATGTGGGGGAATGGCTGGGGCTACACTACATGCAATTGGCTCCAGAGAGTTCCGGACAGCACATGACGCTCGCCTTGCTGCTGCCTGACATCAACATGCTATGGGCACCAACGCGTAATGGTGACGCCGCCAGAGCATGTTTTCATATGATAGAAGCAGCCGTTAGGACCGAATCGGCATTCTACTGCAGCGCGCGGAGGATCTGTAGCAAATCCTTGGCATGAACCTACCACGATACGCTGCTCTATTACACCTATAGGCGTTGCATTTGCATTATAGACTTGCAAGAATGTAGTTATAACATCACCAACTTTCGTGATTTTGTACGCATCTGAACTACTGACATATCGGGTGAAGAGGCTCCCATCCCTAGCTATCCAATTGGTGTTGATTCCGTCCATCCTTTTGATCAACCCTCCGGATTCACCGAGTAGCTCTACAGATTCATCCGGCCGGATTGTACGAAACCAGCCCCGACCGAAAGGAACTGCATCCATAACGGATGACTGCTCGTTTGCGGCAACCCACTTGCCGTTTCTCAACAAGGGATAGAAGTTCTCAAACATGGCCCCAAAACCCAATTCATCCCCATGAACCATGAGCATAGCAAAGTCGCAAGGTCCGAGAACCTCACCAGGCGTATTGATACTCTGCGAAACGCTATCAGGAATGATATAATGAGCCTTTAGTTCCCCAGTGTCCGCCGAGTAGGCCAGGAGTTGGTATGCTGTGTATCTCTCCCTCAAATGCTGCTTGATAGGGCGGATGGCGCAAAATGCCAGAAGATAGATCGTCCCCTTGATGACAATCATGTCCGAGTAAACTCTGGATACGCTTGGGCGAAAGACTGCGGTATCGGGCCAAGTGACGTGTAGGGCTTTCTTGAAACGCCCATCGTAATCGAAGACTTTTATCTCATCTCTCATGCCATCCATTATGAATATTCCCTCTGGGGCAGGGCAAAAACCTTTGATCTGCGCGTAGCTAAAAAGGGAATCCGCATCACCATAGCCAGCCTTCACCACTATCTCTTCTCTCCAAGTGGCTACATCTCCGATCGCCCAACTGGTCACCAAGGTTAAAAGGATTGCAACACCTGCTATGGTTTTCATCTTGTTCCTCCTTTTGATACTATCATATCGGCTTTGAGCTATTCCCTTTTGATTCTATGCATTGATGTTATCGATGAAGGGGCCCCCACGCAGACGCGGCGCTTTTCTATGGTGCGCCCTGATAACTCTCGCTCTATCAATCTATAGTAAACAATTCCACCTGAGTACGAGGTGTCCAAAGCCACGTAGGAAGCTCCCTCGCGGGGGGATCCCTTGGCTCTTATCCATGCCGTAATCGGCTCCCAGGGTCCAGAGGGAGATAGTGAACGCTCGATACGAAAAGCCCATGTGCCTCGTTCGAGCACCGTTTCCCGCTCAAGGGTCAGGCGCCCGTTTTCTACAAGCGGCTTGAAATACTCAATGCTAGCTGCAGGAAAGTATCCCCTTTTTTATGAGCTACACTAATCATGGACACCAACGCTTAATTGTAATTCCATCCAAGCAACATCTCATATAATACAAGAAACCGTCGGGACCGAAACGATAAAGGATTTTTCCTCTTGGGGGTTCGATGAAACCATCACACGATCCATATACAATAATATCTCTGATCTCCGCAACCAACACCCCCCGATTGTTGTAGATACGATACTTAAAAGCCTCATTTTTTCTCAGCAAAATACTCAAGGAATCAGGAACGTAGGATGAGGTTGCGAAAAAGCGCCCGTCTGGGGATTCAGCTAAGATGTTGTTTACGTTTTCGAGCTTTGCTATGACATTTTCCGCATCGTCCTTAATCTCTACGGCTTCTCCATGAGGCAGCACCCTAATCCTAAACCGGCCAAGAGGAATAGAGTTCATAGCCATAGCAGCTTGGTGGAAGAGCATCTTTCGATTTTCGCGTTTCAATAGCGGATAATAGGTACGCCCAATAGGCAGTGATCCGATCCCTATTTCACCTGCTTGGCCTGACAATAAGACGAGAAAATCGCCCGACTCCAAAGGCAAATCCTTTCTCAAGTGCACCAGGCGTGAGGTTTCGTCGGGTATAGGGTAGTGGGCTTCTAGCTCACCTGTCTCGGCCGAATACACCAGGAGTTGATAAACAGGGTAGCGCTCTCTTAGCTCTTGGCCTACTGGACGAATATCGCAGTAGGCCAGAATGTAGAGTTTATTCTTCTGTACTAGCATGTCCGAAAAAACCCTATATATATAGGGTCTAAATACGGTAGTCTCCGGCCACGACACATGAAGCTGGCGTTTGAAATGGCCATCGTAACCAAAAACTTTGATTTCGTCTCTACCCCCATCTGCAATGTAAATACCATCTTCAGCTGGGTAGAAGCCATTGGCGGCGTAGCGGTTACTAAATAGAGAATCAGCATGTCCGAAACCTGCACGGATTACCACTTCCTCATGCCATACTGGAATTCCCGCTGTAGCATAAGCAGCCACCAAGGATAGTAACAGCATGGTCAAAGCTTTTCTTTTCATATCGCCCCCATAGATTATCTTGTGTTCAACAATAAGGCGATTGCTGAACCTATAGCTGAATTCACCCACCCACCACCCTACCACCTCTTTGCCTTTATCTTAGTCCCGTTACTTAAGCGAGCACCCACGCAGATCGTACGCATGATTATGGTCCGGCCTGATAGTTCACGCTCTATTAAGCGGTAGTATGCAACCCATCCCGGGTAGCTATCCTCGACGACCGCGTATCGAGCGCCTTGACGAGGGGACCCTGCTGCTCGGATCCAATCGCAGATGCTTTTCCATGGACCGCGTGGATGACTAGATTGCTCGATACGGAATGCCCAGGTGTTCCGTTCAACGGCGGTTTCCCAAATAAGACTTAAACGATTGCCTTCGAGAAACGGCTTAAAGTATTCTAGACAGGCTGCCGGGTCACCCCCAAAGACTGTTGGAGCGCGAGGATAGTATTGATTGTTTATGAGATACTGCTGGGGAAGCGAAATTGATTTCACCCTATACGCACTTGCACTTGCCTCAATGAGATTGAGCGATTGCAAGTACGGCGCCCAGCTTTCAAACATCATCACATGTCTCGAGCCCGAGGTCTTGAGCAGTATATCTCCCGGCTGGAGTTGTTCCCAAGAGATGGGATCGGAATTGGTCTCCAACGTGTACGTGCTCTGAGTGTTCGCCTGATAGCCTAACCACTGGCCCACTGCTTCTGCGCAGTCGACGCCTGTGGCCCAGTTCGAGGTGTTGTTTCCGTTGGAGCTATAGTGGCAAGCACTCGCCCCCACACCCTTGCCGGCATCTATCTCCGCCTGGCAACTTGACCCCATCTTGCTGTTACCGTAGCAGTAGGGAGCTCCTGTCCATGAAAAGGGATTTGGACTACCCTTTGGATCCAAGCCGTTGCCGCTCTTATCCCAAGTGGGGGAATGGCTGTAGGTGCAACTTCCGTACGTGTATTCGGGACGGAAAACGTTTAGCCAGCGAAGAGTGCTATCAGAAGCAGATGAGTAAGAACGTGTTACCTCAGCGCTAGCCGCGTTAACGGCGTCTTCTCGCGTAATTCCCTGAACTTGCATGGCTGCACCCAGAATAAGAATCATTATAGATGGTGATAGTAAGTTTTTCACTACTCATTCACCTCCTCGGCATGTAATGCTTATTCCAAAATCAGCATATCAATATCACCGCCCCATATCTACTTCACCACCACGAGCTTGCGGGTCTCCGAGAAGGAGCCCGCTTTGAGCCTGTAAAAGTAAACGCCGGATGCCAGGCCAGAAGCATTCCATCGCACTTCATGGGGACCGGCTTTTTGAACCTCGTCGACTAATGTTGCCACCAGTCTGCCTGTGACACCGTAGATTTTGAGAGTTACGTGCGAAGTCCTGGCGATTGAGTAGGCGATGGTGGTTGTAGGATTAAAAGGATTAGGGTAATTTTGTCTAAGTCTGTTTTCATACCTAGGAAGATTACGAGAGGCGGTCGTTGTCGCTATCATTCCATGAGTCACATGAAAAGGTGATCCATAGGCATTATATCCCTCCCAGACTTCCTGCATCAGTGGTTCTTCCTGGATGCATTTACGGATAGCGCCGAAGAAAGCCTCAGCGGTGGTGCGGGCTCCGTAGACGAACATTTGCTCCACAAGGTTTTTCCCTAGAAGGTAATTGCTCCAGTATCTGGTATCCCCCGTCGCTCCTATCCAGAAGCTTGCCCCCTTTAGCTCGGGTGAGAACAGAAACTGGCTCACGAAATCCAATCCGCAGTCAGGATTTGCAGGTCGGTCATACTCACCTGAACCACAGCAAAGAATGAAATATGGGGGTATCATATTGTTTTCTGTGAGCTTCCCATCGACAGTAAAACCCCAGCAACCGTAAGCGAACTCGACCAGGTTGGTCCTGCTTGATGAAGTGCCCATGCCGAAGACAATTCCAACTCCGTTATCGGCCTGGGCAACGAATGCGTTCTCGCGGTTTAAGTACCCGTAGGGGATATCCGAGTCATAGAGAACGGTACGGTTGAACTGCGAAAGGGCGGGATCGTTCATGAGGCTATCGGCAAGCTCCCTTACGCGGGCCCCCGACTGGCCTTCTACATCCTCGTCTTCGACAAGCCAGAGTGCGGTATCCAGCTTGGGGTCAGTAGGGTCCAAGGAGGCGTAAAGAAGGCTGTGGGTGACGAAGTGTTCAACGTCACTGATGGTTCTTGCAGGCACCACTGTCCACGGGACATCGGGGATGCGGTCGCCATCAAAATCCACATAGTCGAAAAGGGTAGCCCTGTCATCCCGCCAATAGCCGATTTCCGGGCAATAGTAATAGAAGATCGGGATTATATCGTAGGCAGGGTTCCCAATATAAGAGGCATCCCCGACAAAGGTCACTATCTCAAGCCCGTTATTTCTCAAATCGGCTATAGCAGCCTTGATCTTGTCCCTTCGATTTGCTCCTTGATAAGTGGTTTCAATATTTTCTATGGTTAGCAATCCCACTGTCCACCCCTCGTTTTGTCCGTTACTTATAAGTGGTTGTAAAGCTGTAGAAAAGCTGTCGGGGCTGATGAACACCACTTGTTCGGCGTGAACGGATATAGCGAATAAAGTAATGATATAGAAAATCGGTAAGCAGCAATATTTCACTCTTATCACCTCCTAAGCACCCCAAATTCTCTATTGCATGGTGTATTTGTAATTCGGCCCCTTCCCTCCGTGATCATCATCACAACACTCCGGGCATGGACTGCAGGCTGGATGTCCGGAGTAACAGGCTTTAAGACATCCCCAAGAACCGTTGATCACAACAAGCCATGATGCATTCTCTTCGTTCGACTCTCCAACACCGGTTAATGTCGCAAGAGCGCTGGAGACCTCCGGGGAACCCACTATGACGAACTGTCGGGACAAAAGTTTATCCAGAATTTCCCGGGGAAAAATTGACAAGATGTAATCGAGCGAGTCTGGATCATCGATCTCTTGTGGCGTCTCGGCCTGGATTGGTGCAGCATAAATTTTCTTAACGCCGAAAACATGGGCTAAGAAGATGCCTCCTATTGACGGCTCGGGGCTCAGTTCGCATTGCTGAGGCAAGGATTGACCGAATCCATTATCAGGGGCAACCGGGTTGGCGGATTTCGGCGTCTTGATGCATCCATAAGGCCCAGCAAGAACTAAAACTATGAAAAGAACGATTGATGAATGAATAGAAGATTTCACGTCCGCTCACCATCCTTCCTTTAGACTTCAAGAACCGGTGTTGGATCTACGCTGCTTTTCGCAAGAAATGGAATAATTTAGAAAGAAGCGGGTCGATGAAGAAGCAGAGTTGGAAGGCAAGCCGCTACGGATCAAGTCGCGGCTCCCGCAGAATGAGTTCGCCGGGCGACCACCTCCATCCTCTATTGTTAAAGCTAGCAGTGGCCTGTTGATTACTGGACCGGCTTAAGGCATCAGGCGTGCCAGAGCCTTTCCAGAGGATATTTGCTTGTCATGCAAGCAATTAGAGAGAAAGTCTACTTGGAACATGGAAATCGGGGGGCATAAGGATTCGAAAGAAACATGCGGGTTGTTCGCGTAGCTTATTATAAGTACGCGCGTTAGCAGAATCGGTGCAAGAAGCCGAAATGTCAAGATTTCGACACCGGTCTTGGCCCACCACTCTCATCGAGTTCGGCAAGGGCCTTGCGATAATCCTCCTCGGTGTCGATATCGAAGAGCACGAAGCGGTTGTCGGTGACCATATAAGTTATTCTGTCCTCGTGGGCTCTTATTATCTTATGCGCCGGTTCTTCGTCTCCGAGAGAAAGGAACTCCTCTCTATATGTGATGTCGAAGAGGGCCGGGTGCCCTCTCTTGTTCCCGTACGAAGGCACCACGATCATGCCCTTCCCTCTTTCGAACGCCGCCAGGATCTTTCTGCATTCATCGATGGTTACGAGGGGGACGTCCACGGGAAAAATGAGAAAGCCCTCGACTTCTCCCGGCATGGCTTCGAGGGCGCGCTTGATCGAGCTCGTCTGGCCTTTCTCGTAATTCTCGTTTACCACGACTTCGGTCCCGCTGAGAGAGAGTCCCCGCACGATCTTTTCGTGATCGGCGCCGAGCACGATCAAGCGGCCCTGGTACCCCGCGCGGTTGCACTTGTCCACTACATATTCGAGGAGAGTTCTGCTCCCGAAAGGAAGGAGAGCCTTGGGCCGCCCGATTCTCTTTCCCTCTCCGGCCGCCAGGATTATGGGAGTGATCGCGTGCATGGAACTATTCTAAACCAGAGGCCCGGCCGGCTCAACGTGCTTGTCTCCCGTCAGTCG
>CAYXEN010000001.1:67724-103533 GCA_964464035.1 uncultured bacterium
AACTATTCTAAACCAGAGGCCCGGCCGGCTCAACGTGCTTGTCTCCCGTCAGTCGCCGTCTCCGCAAAAACTGTTGCCACGCCCTTAATCCCCTGCTACCATTCGTCCTTAGAGGCCATGCACTCGATCCTGCTGCTACTGGCGGTTTTATCATCCGCGAGGCCGGGCGGCGCAACGGCCTGGAGCCGAAGGGAATCGCCGTCGCTCCAGGCGCTCCAAAACGGAGGGGACTACATGACTTTCTTCAAGCATTCCGCGAAGAGGCGGGCGCGAGCCGCCTCGCTCGAGCTTTTCTTTCTCGTTTTTTTCTTGGCCGCAACGATCAATCTCCCGCCGGCTGGTGCGGCGGACGAAACGACTCCCGACATCAGCGAGATACGACTTCTTCGATCCATCGGCAAGTACGACGAGGCCATAAAATATTTGCAGGACATGATAAACGATGAATCCTCCAGTGAAGAGCTCCTGCGCGATGCTTATAACGAGATAATCAGCGCATACATCCAGAAGGGCAATCCTGAGAGGGCAAGATCTCTGGCGAAGGAAGCCCTGATGAGATTTTATGATCTCGAAGCGGACCCGCGCCTTCACCCCGAGGAGGTCGCCGAGCTCTATGCCGACATAAGGAAGAAGTATTTCAGCTCCGTGCATATAGCGACCGATCCGCCTAAAGCAACTGTGTATAAGAACGGGACAAAGCTGGGCGACACGCCTCTCGATATTTACTTGCCTGTCGGACCGCAAACTCTCGAAGTAAGAAAGGATTATTTCAGGAACGAAACTATCGAGTTGGATATAAAAACGGGAGAGACCGTAGACAAGAAGGTCAAACTTTCCATGTATGATACTCAGCCTTCCGGCAAGATACGTTTCGGCATAAAGTTAGGTTTCAGCAGAGTCTCCATTGGCGCGGCCGATGGTGGTGCGGGCCTTGTAGGCACCACCGAGGCACCGATCAGGTTCACGGCAGGGTTGTTGCTGAGCATTCCGATGTCTTCCAGGGCTGTCATCCAGGTGGAGGGACGTTTCGTTCAGTTGGGCAACAGGGAATATTTCGAATATCACTATGGCGGGAACATGTATTCCAACAAGCAGGAACTCGTTCAAAAATACTTGGCGTTCCCGTTCATGCTGAAATACTATGTGCACGAAAAACCGGCCTTTTATATCGGCGGCGGGATGGAGATAGCCTTTCACATCTCTTCCGAATTCAAAACCGGAAGCGGAAAGGTATCGATTTCAGATCAGATCAAGAGCACGAACGAATCTTTCCTATTCTCCGCCGGCACGGAAATAGGAATCGGGTCTCATTATCTTCTCTTCGCCGTGGATTACTATTCGGGCCTCTCGGATGTCTGGAAGGATGGTGCGGGGTGGAAAACGAGAGAGCTTCGGATATCATCGGGGCTGATATTTTGAGATTCACGGAACGCGCCCGGACCGGCATCTAACTATGCGGTTGTCAACCGGGCCGAGCTAGGACCTTTTTCTCATGATAGCCGGTTCGCGGTCGATCTGTATAATCCGATCGATGAGCTCTTTTTCTTTTTCGTATACATCCTTTGAGATCGTCCTGGCTCTTATTGCGATCCTTCTATCATAGATGAGGGTATCTCCCTCAGCCCGGCAGTTCCTGGTGAACTCCAAGCAGTCGCTGCCCAGGCTCACTGCTTGTGGTATTTCCGCTGCTGTGAAGCCGGGCGGAAGCACGATTCTCACCCTGGATTCTCTCTTGCAGAGAAAAGGAACGACTATGTCATACGCGCGCTTTTCGTATTTGAATGGCTTGGACAAAGGATTGTAGCACCAGGAGGAGAAATCGAGTTGCATGTAGTCGCCGGTTCGTTTTATCGGCTTGGTTGTCGAATAGCTATAAGTCAAGCGCAGGCTGTCCCTGGACTCGGATTCGATCTTGACGTCCTCCGCTCCAGGGTAGGACGGCAGGAATTCTCCCAGGAGCTCCTTGATCTTGTCTGCTCGATCCCCGAACCTGTAAAGTCCCGCCATTCGCCTAAGTTGAAGCAGGTACTGGCCCGTGATGGTTATGCGGGATACGCCGGAGATGGTTCCGGCCTCATCGATCGTGAGCTCGTCGACAGTACTCAGACAATTGGCCCTTTCGAAGCTGGCCGGTGTTTCTACGAAGAGAAAATGCAGTTTGTCCTGAACGAGCAGGCCGGGAATCCCCTGCCGGGACCAAGGAAGCTGATTCACGCCGCACTCGGGACAACCCGGGTCGATCCAGTATCTACCGGAGCCCGTTTCTATGCTGAGCAACGCGCCGTCGAAATCGCTTGAAGGTATCCTCCTGTCCAGCGATCCGTTGATGCGGTCCTTTATCAATACGGGCATGGCGAATATGTTTATCTTTTCCAGAATCGCCTTCAATGCATACGCGAGTTCCAACGAACTCCCTTCTCCGTTTACGAATACTTCTTCAGGATTGATCATTGCATATATGTTTCTCACGTTCAGAAGCTTGTATCTGTCATGGAATGCGACCAGCAGTTTGTCGATGTCGGCGACGAAGTCCTCTATCTTCTCGATTTTCAAGCTCTGCACGAATTCATCGAGGGATTTCTGTGATTTCTCGGATGATTTCTCCTTCAACCAATGGGGACGGTCGAAGTAATCGGCATATGTTTTGCCGATGTCGCTCCAACTGTTGAATTGCGCGTAAGGCACGTCGAGGTCCTTGGAAGCAGCAATCCACATTTCCCTCTCGTTTCCGGTGATGCCCTTGAACTTCAAGTAATCATCGAGGTTCACCTCCCATATGCTATAGCTGACGGATGGGTTGTTTCTGTACTTCTCCGGCATATAGGCCTCGTCCTTGAAAGGAGGCACGTTGTCCATGACGATCTTGTATACGTCATAAAGATCTTTCTCCTTGGGTTTAGGGGCAGGCGCGGCTTTTTTCGGCGTGAAGTTGAAGTCGAGATCTACTCCCCTGGGAACTTTGATGGTCAATTCGGATTTCAACGTAGTCACGGGAGCCCCGAAGTTCCAGTGTGTCAGCAGGTACGGGATTTCACTCTCCAGCTTCTCGTAAACATATATGATGGAGCCTACTTCGAGGCCCGGGAACGCCACCCTGTACCTGTAGTAATCTTTCCCGAGCTCGACTTTCTTCTTGTCAGCTTTGCCCAGCTTTTTCTTTTTTCCTTCCGGCGTGTAGACGTACGCCTCGAGTTTGTACTTCTGGTATCGGCGTGAGATTCTAATAGATTCGAAATCCCCGAACTTTTCCATCCCTTCGCGGGTAAGAATCTTTAGTGCAAAATCCTCTTCGAGCTTGGAGTTGAAAAAATCCCATTGCTCGATTCTGCGATGCGCGAGGATGATGGCACATTGGCCGGGAAGATCGTCGGCGGTAAGATCGGCTATTATCTTCGATCCCAGAAACGATCTGTCGAACCCGGAAGCGGCGGTATGCCCCGGGAACAGGAGTAAAGCCGCCGCCAAAACGAAAAGCAAACAAGCCAGCGCTATGATGGATGACGATCTATTCATATACCCCCTCCTTGGCAGATCATTGGAAACCCGTCAGGATTCACTCTTGCTCACAAGAATCGTAGAACGCTCGACGCTCAGAACGGATTTGAGCTTGCTTCTAAAAGACTCGATTTCAGACGGGGGAATGAGCCCCTTCTTGAGAGTCCATTCGCGGGAAAAATGAACCATGTGCTCCTTGGTTTCCCATGAGCATCTGTATTCGAAATACCCGTTTGATTCCATCAGCGGATCAGGCAACGCAGCTACAGCCCAGCCGGAAGGAAGCTCGATCGTGCATTCATATGCCGATGAACGGCTTGCTCCGAATTCTATGGGGTACTTGCGACTGCGCGTGTCGGGCAAGTAAAGATAGACCGGGTCAAAGACGACAGGGAGCGAGACGAAGCTTTTCCGGGAATCGACCAGGGCGGGAGCGCGGCAGATCATAGTGATCGATACGCGGTCTTTCGCAAGGTCCAAACCGTCGATCGTCAGGCTGTCCAGTTTTATATTGGGAAGATCGGGCAGGAGTTTGTCGGCGGCTACTTCTTCCTTGGTTTTGCCTTCCGTAAAGGAGAAGATTCCACGCATGTAGGGGGCATAGAAACCATCTGCCTCGATTCTTGTTCTTATTCGAGCATCTCCATTTTCTTTGAGTTCGGTATATACGCGAACCGAACGCCTATTGGGTCGCGGCTTCCCTATCGGCAGCCGCACCAGGCGATCGCTCTTGCTCGAGACGATGAGCGCATCGGCGCCCTGATCATCGAATGGCAGCTCGTCATAACTGCATATACTGCAAGTGGGGTCGAGAAAGATCGTATCGTTCGCGACGACGGCGGCGGTTATCACGTGGTTGAAATACGTGGGCGTGGGATGAACGTTCGGAGGATGCCCGTTGTCCGCCGTTCTCACCAGAACCGGATATGCTTCTATGCCGGCTTCCCTCAGTGCCGAAATGAGAACGACGGATTGATCCTTGCAATCTCCGTAGAGCTTGTCGACGATATCCTCCGCTTTATGAGGGCGGTATCCGTCCAGCCCGAGGTAAATGATAACGTATCTGAGTTTCTGTTCGACGTCGGCGAAGATGATTCTCGCCTTTTCCTCGTCGGACATGCCGGGTGTGCACAATTCCCTCACCATCGCTTTTATCCTGGGGCCGGCCTTGAGGCTGTTGCGCGAGAGTTTTTCGAACCACGTGGCTATGCCGTTCCAGGATTCAGTGCTGAAACGGATTCCGAACACGGCCTCCTTGTCGAACGAGAATTCCAGGACGGGTATGAACTCGCTTATGTTGGGCATCCTCTCCTCGTATTCGAACGCCTCGATATGGTGCGCCTCCCATACCAGCTTCTTGCGACCGTCTTTCAGGGTTATGATGGTGTCAGGGGATTCCCGCATGTTTGCAGCATGAATGCTGTACTCCATGTCGTCCGGAACGAGCAAGACGTAGCGCCTCGTGATGATCGGTATGTTTCGCTGGAATAACGCAGGATCGAGGAAAAGGAGATTGTTGACTCTGCGCTTGACGTGCAGTTGGATCACGGTCCCCGCCTTCAGCCCCGGGAAGCGAAAGGCATAGGCCCGGTCCTCGCTGTAGAGTTCGAAGTCCCCGAAATCAGGGAACGGTTCCAAGTCATCGAGAAAGATCGTCTTCTCGCGCCCGTCCGGATATATCGCCCGCGCTCTTAAGGATAGTACGTTACGGAATTTGTCCTCGTTGAACTTGAAGTTGCCCTCTTCGGGGTTCCCCGGTTTCAGTATTTTCTTGACCAGCCTGGTTTCGATTACGGCGCTGCCGTTGTGGATCTCGACCACATCTTCCTCGAGTAGAACGACCGCGGCTTTATTCGACAGCGAATCCGGCACTTCCATGTTCGCCAGGTGATCGAGGGAGTCGAATTTGGGGCCGCCAAGGCAACCTAGGACGCCCAGGATCGGCAAGGTGTGCAGAACGAAGCGCAAGGGGACGGCGAGATTCTTCTTCGTTTCACTTGTCATGGTTGGATACCAAGGCATCCTATCATAGCCCGCCTGAAAATGCAAGTCCGGAGGAGGTGCCACCGGTATGCTTTCGACTCTTTACTGCCGGTCATTTTGATTTGATCCGGCTTGCGGATTATAGTACATTGAGCGCATAATCCACTCGAAGGAAGGTCCTTATGAAACCGCAAACACTCACCGAAAAAATCCTCTCCCGGGGCGCGGGCAAGAGCGTGCGCGCCGGCGAATACGTCTGGCTCGATTTCGATGCCACGCTGACGACGGACATTAGTGCTCCGATAACGATAAATCTCGTAGAAGAGATGGGCGTCGGTGAACTTGTCGACAAGGACAGGATCTACGCCTTCACGGATCATTACAGCGCTCCTCCCGGCACGAGGGAGGCGGGTGCGATAGATCTCCTGCGCAAGTTCTGTCGCAAGCACGGAATCCCAAACTTCTTCGACATAGGCAGATCCGGCGTGAGTCACGCCCAGATGCTCGAGGAACGACTCGTCCGCCCGGGCGAGCTTCTCGCCGGCACGGACAGTCACACCTGCTCCTCGGGAGCGGTGGGGGCTTTCGCCACCGGGATCGGCTCGACCGAGCTCGCGGGCCTCTGGGTCATGGGCAAGATGTGGCTGCCCGTTCCGGAGACCGTGCGGGTCAATCTCGTCGGGCGCTTGCAGGGCAAGAGCAAGGCCAAGGACGCTATTCTCACTCTTGCGGGGGCGCTCACGGCCAACGGCGCTCTGCAGATGGCGATCGAGTTCGGGGGGCCGGGGCTCGCGAGCCTTTCCATGCGCGAACGTTTCACGCTCTGCAACATGGGCGTCGAGATCGGGGCGACGAATGCCATATGCGAGGTGGACGAGACCACACGCGAATGGTTCGGAGGAATCGAGCTGGACGAGACCCTCGCGGGGCCGGACGAAGGGGCTGCATACGCCAAGGTAGTCACCCTCGATCTCTCCAAGGTGGTCCCCGTGGTCGCAAAACCGTACAGTCCCGACAACGTGGAAGCGGCGGCCGAGCTCAAGAAGCAGCGGATCAAGGTCGACCAGATCTACGTCGGCACTTGCACCAACGGGAGTTTCGACGACATCAAGATCTTCGCCGAGTCCCTCCGCGCACACGGCCCGGGCGTTCATCCGGAATCGAGGGCGATAGTGGTCCCTTCGAGCCAGGGGGCGTACGCCGAACTATTGGAAGCAGGGGTGATCGCGGAGCTCCAGAGAGCCGGTTGCCAGATCATGCCTCCAGGATGCGGAGCCTGCATCGGGACGCACTGGGGTGTTCTCGGGGACGGCGAAGTGGGTTTCTTCACGAGCAACAGGAACTTCCGCGGCAGAACCGGGTCCCGCGATTCGAAGACTTATCTCGGGAGCCCGTACGTAGCCGGCATCGTAGCGGCGCGCGGCTGCATCGACGCCGACGAAGAGATCCAACCCGGCGCCGGGGATGCCGTGACGATAGAGGTTACCGAGGAGTCGGCGGGGGCTGCAGGCCGTGTCACCGCCATCGAAGGCATCTCGGAAGAAAAATCGAAGGGGGCGGTCAGGGCGATAGCGGTGAAGAGGGACAACATAAACACGGACGAGATCATCCCCGCCCGCTACTGCAATACCGTGATCCCCGAGGAATTGGCGCCCCATGCTCTCGAAGACTACGACCCCACGCTTGTCTCGCGCTTGACCCCGGGAAGCATACTCGTGGGTCGGGAGAATTTCGGCTGCGGTTCCAGCCGGGAAGTAGCCGCGGTTACACTCGCCGCGGCCGGAGTGGGAGGTATAGTGGCGGGAAGCTTCGGGGCCATTTTCGAACGCAACTGCATAAACAACGCTCTGCCCGTGATGCGTTCGCGTGAAGCGGCGAGGAGAATCGAGGACGGGGACCTCCTTTTCCTCGATGCGGAGGGTGGGGAGTTGATAAACATCACCAGGCAAGAGAAGTACACTTTTCCTCCCCTTTCCGGAGCCGCGAAGGAAGTCATGGAAAGCGGGTCCCTCGCAGAATACATGAAATCCGCTGTATCCGCCGGCGATATACCGCGCAAACGGTGAGAATGGTTGTATAATAGTCTTCCCACGCCGAAGAATATTCCGCATAATTACAGCCGGGAGATTTTCTCCCTCAGCCCGTCGCTGTCGTTAACTGGTTGCATCACTGGATCTTATCGATGTGTGCGCTCGTATGGATACCGTGGCACCCGACTTGCCCATGGAGAGGACCATTGAAATGCTGTCGAGAAAAGGGGTCAATCATGAAAGCGAATTCACGAATCGAACCGAGGGCTTCCCTCATCATTCAGCGGATGCGTAGAGCTCTGGCTGTGCTGCTCGTTCTGGGAGCGGTCGTGCCCGCCGCGGCGATGGAGATGCAGCCATCCGGAACAATCGAGAGCAACGCCGTCGAGGGAACGGTCCTCGATACCACGGCCACGCTCGAGGATTACGTCTCCTATGCTCTATCGAACAATCCGTTGCTCAAAGCATACATGGACAACAGCAGTGCCGCATGGCAGGTACCGACGCAGCGGCGTTCACTTCCCGATCCGGTTCTGTCGTACGGTTACTTCGCCCGGAACGTCGAGACCAGGGTGGGTCCCCAGGAGGATTCCTGGATCCTATCGCAGAAGTTTCCCTTCCCCGGCAAGCTTTCTCTCAAGGGTGACATAGCCGCCAAGGACGCCGAGATAGCCGACAAGCTCTACGAGGAGAAAGCCCTGGACCTCATAGATCAAGTCAAAAAGACCTACTACGAATATTATCAGATCTACCAAGACATAAGAGTATTGAAGCAAGAGAAGCAGGTAATCAGATACATGCAGGATGTGGCGCAGATAAAGTACGCCTCCGGGCAGGTCAACCAACAGGACGTGCTCAAAGCCCAACTCGCCCTATCCAATCTCGAAGACAAGTTGACGATGCTCGAGCGCAGGCTCACGACGACGATCACCCGGTTCAACCGGCTCCTCAATCGCGAACCGCTCGCTCCCCTGGCCAAACCCAAGGCGGACTTTCTTGAAGCCGAGTTGGGGAAGGTCGAACAACTCTATAAAGAAGCGGAAACGAATCGCCCCGAGCTGAAGTCGGCCGAAATCGCAATCGAAAAGGCAAAGAAGGCCAAGTCGCTGGCGAAGCGGGAGTATTTCCCGGACCTCACGCTTTCGATGCAGTATGTGAGGGTGGGCGAAAGGCCGCTTCCCACACTCGAAGAAAACGGAAAGGACGCGGTCCTCTTCAAAGCCTCCCTGAACCTGCCGATATGGATACAAAAGCGAAGAGCGGGTGTGAGGGAGGCGGAAGCCAGGGAAGCCTTGGCCCGGCACAGAAGGGAATCGGTTCTCACTTCGATCCGAAGCGAGGTTCAGGACGCCTACACCAAGGTCCAAACGGCTCGTGAACTGGTTGATCTATATGAACACGTGATCCTTCCCCAGGCGGAACAGACTTTCGCCGCTTCCGAAGCCGGCTACCGCACGGGGGAAATCGATTTTCTCAATTATCTCGACAGCGAGAGAGCCTTGCTGGCCTTGAGACGCGCATACTTCGGTGTAGTCGCCGACCTGGGCAAGCAGATAGCCGATTTCGAGAGGACAGTGGGTAGTGCTTTGAAAAATACGGTGCGGTAGAGGATCCGGAGCCGCTTCGGCGCGGGTCGATACCTGGAATCGAATTGATTCGAGAGTGAAAGAGAGGAAAACACAATGGCAGCAAATCCCAAACCCAGGTCCAAGAAAATATTGGTACCGCTTGCGCTCATACTTGTTCTGGCCGTTTTTCTGGCCGTGCCCTCGACGCGCAACAGCATGCTCGGCTTTTTCAACTTGACGAAGGAGCAGGCCGAGGAAGGCGTCTATTACACTTGCCCGATGCATCCCGACATCAGGCTCCCTCAGGCGGGGGAGTGCCCGATATGCGGAATGACCCTGGTCAAGAAGACTGTGGGAAGCGAGGAACAGTCCGGGCGCATCAACGTAACCACCCGGCAAGTCCAGCTCACGGGCGTGACCGTCGAGAAGCTCAGGTCACGGGAGCTTATCAAGGAGATCGATACGTACGGGCAGATCGACTATGACGAGACCAGGCTCAGTGTCGTCGCCGCGTGGGTGGGCGGCAGGATCGACAAGCTCTACGTTAACTTCACCGGCGTGACCGTGAACAAGGGGCATGCGCTGGTATACCTCTACAGCCCGGATCTGATATCAACCGAGAAGGAATATCTCCTTGCGCGGGCGAATCTATTCAAGGTGCAAAAGAGCAATATGAAGGAGGCAATCGCCAACGCCCAGGCTCTGGTGAACTCGTCCCGCCAGCGACTCCTCTGGTGGGGGCTCAGCGAGAGCCAGATAGAAAGAATAGGACAAAGTGGAGATGTGGAAGACCACATAACCATATACGCTCCCATCGGGGGCACGGTGATCGACAAGCATGCCTACGAGGGCATGTACGTCAAGGAGGGTGAGGAGCTCTTCCACATAGCGGACCTCTCCCGTGTCTGGCTCTATGCCGATATATACGAAGACGAGATTCCCTTCCTGTTCCAGAAGAGGGAAGGAGATTATTACGAATGCATCATGCACCCGGAGGAACGTTCGGACAAGCCGGGAACCTGCCCCGAGTGCGGCATGGAGCTGACGCGAACCAATCCATCGTTGAAAGTCGAGATAGCGACTCGTGCCTTCCCCGGAGAAGTCTTCACCGGCACGATATCGTTCACCGATCCTTATCTCAATCCCGAGACCAGGACGGTCAGGGTGAGAGTGAACATCGACAACCCCGACCTGAAGCTCAAGCCCGGTATGTTCGCAAGGGCGAGGATGCTCATCCCCGTGGGCAAGACCCTCGCCGTTCCCGAGAACGCGGTGCTCTTCTCCGGCAAGAGGAGGATAGTCCTGGTCGAGGAGGAAAAGGGAAGGTTCAGGCCTCAACCGGTCAAGCTCGGCCGCTTGTGGCTGAACGACAGAAACAGGGAGGAAGAAGAGCTCACCAAACTCGTCTTCAAGCGCGAAGCCTTGCGGTACCACGAAGTTCTCGCCGGGCTCGAGGAAGGCGAAAAGGTAGTGACGTCGGGCAACTTCCTGCTGGGCTCGGAGAGCCAGCTCCAGGGGGCCCTTACGAAGATGCTCGAAATCACCGACGAGGAGGAAGCGTCGTCCGGGCAGACCGAGGAAGAAGTCTCCTACGAATTCTCCAAGGAACAATCCATCTCGGATATCCTGGAGGCATACTACGGCATTCAAAAGCTCCTCGCGGAGGACAAGACCGACGGCGTGGACAAGCTCGCCGAAGCGATACTCGAGAGCGCAAAGAGCAAGTCCATAAAGGACGCCGCCGAGCCGCTCCACCATGCCTCGCAAAAGAACGACATAAAGGCAACCCGTGATGATTTCGAGACGTTGAGCGACGTGCTCATTGCCTATATCGAAAAATACAAATCGAGCGTGTCCCGACTCCCGGCGAGGTTCTATTGTCCGATGAGGGACGCCGAGTGGTTGCAGGATGCGCAGCAGACCAAAGCCAACCCTTACTATGGAACGGCGATGCTCAAGTGCGGCGAAGTCGTTTCCTGGGATGAAGAGTAAAGGAAAGTCAAATGGATGAAGGAAACACGACACGGAACGTCGAGCCGAAACGCTCCCTGGGAGCAAGCATCATATCGTGGTGCATCGACAACAAGTTTCTCGTCATAATATTGACGATCTTCACGTTCTTCGGCGGGTTTCTCGCCATGTCCAAGACGCCGCTGGACGCCATCCCGGATCTCAGCGACGTCCAAGTGATCATCTACAGCAAGTGGATGGGGCGGGACCCGCAGACGGTCGAGGACCAGGTGACCTACCCGTTGACCACGGCCATGCTGGCCGTTCCCAAGGTCAAAGTGGTTCGCGGCTACTCGTTCTTCGGCTATTCGTTCGTCTACATCATCTTCGAGGACGGTACGGATATCTACTGGGCGCGGAGCAGGGTTCTCGAATATCTCGACCAAGTGAAGGGGCAACTGCCCAGTGATGCGGTGACCTCGCTGGGCCCGGACGCGACGGGCGTAGGCTGGGTTTTCGAATACACGCTGGAGGATGAAAACCGCCGGTACGACCTGGGCGAGCTGAGGGCCATCCAGGACTGGTACGTGAGATACCAGTTGATGAGCGCGCCGGGAGTGGCCGAAGTTGCGAGCATCGGAGGGTTCGTGCGCCAGTACCAGATCACGGTGGATCCTCACCTGTTGCAGACCTACGACCTTCCGATAAAGAAGATAATCCAGGCCGTCAAGAGCAGTAACAACGACGTGGGCGGCAGGCTCCTCGAAATATCCGAGACCGAATACATGGTCAGGGGAAGAGGATACATAAAGAAGATCGAGGACCTGGAGAACATAGTGGTCAAGGTCAACAAGGACGGGACGCCCGTTCTGCTCAAGGATGTCGCCGAAATCCAGATCGGCCCCGATATAAGAAGAGGAATCGCGGAGAAGAACGGCGAAGGCGAAGTGGTGGGCGGAATCGTCGTGATGCGCTACGGGGAGAATGCGCTCAAGGTCATTGAAGACGTCAAGAAGAAGATCAAGGAGATTTCGGCGGGACTGCCCGAGGGCGTGAAGATAAACATAGCCTATGACCGAAGCGCGCTCATAAAGCGGTCGATGAAGACCCTACAGCACGAGCTCATCCAGGAAATGATCATAGTAGCCATCGTGTGCATCCTCTTCCTCTGGCATGCGCGCAGCGCGCTCGTTGCGGCTTTTTCTCTGCCGCTTGGAATCATGATATCTTTCATCATCATGCATTTCCTGCATGTCAATGCGAACATCATGTCGTTGGGAGGGATCGCGATAGCCATCGGCGCCATGGTCGACGCCGCCGTGGTTCTCGTCGAGAACGCCCACAAGCACTTGGAAAGGGGCGGCGACGTCAAGGGCCCCGAGAGGTGGGAACTCATAAGGAAAGCGGCGATGGAAGTGGGCCCGTCGCTCTTTTTCTCGCTCCTCATCATCACCGTTTCGTTCCTGCCCGTCTTCGCCCTCAAGGAACAGGCGGGGAGGCTTTTCAAGCCTCTTGCCTACACCAAGACTTTCGCCATGGCGGCATCGGCTTTCATCGCCATCACGATTACGCCGATCCTCATGGGTTTCTTCATAACCGGCAAGATACATCCGGAGAACAAGCTCTGGGTGAGCCGTTTCTTCATAGGCATCTATCGTCCCGTCATCGACCGGGTGCTCAGGCACAGGATGCTCGTGGTGATCCTGGCCGTGATCGTTATGCTCATCACGTACTTCCCCTATTCGCACCTCGGGAGCGAATTCATGCCGCCGCTCAACGAGGGTGACATTCTCTACATGCCCACTTCCATTCCCGGCATCTCGGAGACCGAAGCGAAAAGAGTCCTCCAGACCCAGGACAAGCTCTTCATGACGTTTCCCGAAGTGAACGTGGTCTTCGGCAAGATCGGGCGCGCCGAGACGGCGACCGATCCCGCCCCCCTCACGATGGTTGAAACCACTGTGACTTTGAAAAGAAAAGAAGAGTGGCCGAAGCGATGGATCAAGTACGGGTTCATCAAGGGCAAGGCGAAGTGGATCCTGAAGAAGCTGAAGAAAGAGGGCTACCTCGACGACTCCCAGGAACTCGGGATTGAACAGGCGTCGGGCGAAATAGAGGGAATGGCGAGGAAAGAGGCGCAGAAAAGGATCAGGTATCTCTACGTCCAGGGGAAACCGAAAGCTTACGTCGAGGATCAGAGTAAAGCGATAGTAAAGGAAGAACTCGCGAAAGCATTGAAAGACTTCGTGACGTCGAAGGGATTCGTGCGCGGGGAGAAAAGCGGCGAGATAGCCGCCGAGATAGCCCGTTTGACCGACAAGGCGCACATCGGCAAGATCCCCATGCGGGCCCTTACCATAGAAGAGCTCATGTACGACGACATGGACAAGGAGTTCCGTTTCATCGGCCTCACCAACGCCTGGACGATGCCGATAAAGACCCGGATCGACATGCTCTCGACGGGGATAAAGACGCCGATCGGGATAAAGGTCTTCGGCGACGACCTGAACACGCTCGAAAAGGTGGCGATCGAGGTCGAGAGATCAGTGAAGAAAGTGCCCGGGACTCTGAGCGCGATAGCGGAGCGGGTCATGGGCGGCAACTACCTGGATTTCGAGATCGACCGCAAAGAGGCGGCGAGGCACGGGCTCACGGTCGGGGACGTACAACAAGTCATCGAAACGGCCGTCGGCGGGATGAACATAACGAACACCGTCGAGGGAAGATACCGCTTCCCGGTGAACGTGCGGTATCCGCGCGAGCTCAGGGACGATCCCGAAAAGCTCGGCCGGGTGATCGTGCATACGCCGCACGGGGAGCAGGTCCCGATGAGCCAGTTGGCAGCCATCAAGATAAAGAAGGGCCCCCCGGGGATCAAGAGCGAGAACGCGATGCTCGAAGCGATAATCTACGTGGACCTGCAGAAAGGGCAGGATATCGGCGGCTACGTGGAAAGGGCGAAGAAGGCTATAGAGAAAGAAGTGAAGCTTCCTCCCGGGTACTACATCTCATGGAGCGGGCAATACGAGTACATGGTAGAGGTCAACAAGCGTCTCCGTTTCGTGATTCCGGTAACGCTCCTCATCATATTCATGCTCCTGTATTTCAACTTCGGCCGCATCCGTGAGACGCTCATCGTGATGCTTTCCTTGCCGTTCGCACTTGTGGGAGGTATATGGTACATGTATATTCTCCACTACAACCTGAGCGTTGCGGCGGGGGTCGGATTCATCGCCCTCACCGGGCTGGCGGCCGAAACGGGCGTAGTCATGCTCCTCTTCCTCAACCTCGCCTACGAGAGGGAGAGCTCCTCCGGAGGCGCCATAGACAGCCTGAGGCTGAACAAGGCGATCATAGGCGGTTCGGTGATGCGTGTTCGGCCGATTCTCATGACGGTCGTGACGACCATCATGGGCTTGCTTCCCATAATGTGGATGACGGGCGCAGGCGCGAGGCCGATGAAGCGTATGGCCGCGCCCATGATCGGAGGCCTCGTCTCCTCGACCATCCTCACGCTGGTGGTGATCCCCGCCATATACGCGATCTTGAGGAGGCGCGAGCTCAAGATCAGGGATTAGGAAATCCATGAGCAAACGTTGGATCCACAAGTACAAACCGGCGGCGCCGGCGAGCGTACAACTTCTTCTTGCCTCCATCGCGTGGAGCCTGGTCGGAATCGTATTGCTCGCCGTCGGCGTTCACTGGTCGCGCGATATGGCGGCGGGCGGATTGTACATCGCGGCGGCCGTGGCGGCCGGTCTTGTCAAGTCGCGTTTCGTCCTGGACGGGACCGCCAGGAAGGCTTCCGCAAGGATCACGCAGAGGGGCGACGGCAAGTGTATCGGCGGATTCTTTTCCTACAAGAGCTGGCTTCTCGTGGGAGTCATGGCGGCGGTGGGAAGGATCCTTCGTTCGGGCTTACTCGCCAGATCCATCGTGGGTATCGTGTATGCCGCCGTCGGGACGGCCCTTTTCTATTCCAGCAGGGTGTTCTGGCGCAGCTACGCGAGGAAGAAGGGCGCCTCCTGATCGCTCAGTTCCGGGGCGGCTCAACTTGTTCCCGTTCCGCAGGTTTCATTTTCGTGTCTCCCTTCGAAGCAGCGTGCTTGCACAATGATTTATTCTGATGTAACCTCGCCCGGTGTTTCTCCGTAGAACAGATCACGTACCAGCCTGAAGATAACGAACGGCACTAGGAACAACCGGGAGGCCGCGATGAAAAAACGCCTCGTGATACCCTTGCTGGCCGTTGCCTGCTTCTTTACACCTTCGCTGATCACTCGAGCAAGCGCCGGCTCTTCGATTCCCTCTTATTATGATCTTCTCGATTTCGATCTGATGAGCCCGGCCGCTCGCGCCACTTCCGTCGGCGGGTTCGCCAACCCGGCGGCCTACCGCATGATGCCGGGCTCGGAACTCCAGTACTTCTGGTCGGATGAAGGCGCCAAGGTCAAGGCGATAAACCGCTGGGGGATTTTCTGGGGAAGCGAGAATCTTGGCTTTGGAGCAATCCACAATCGCCTGGTGCCTACGCCGGATGGGTTCGCGAGCGTGACCGATTACCGGCTGGCTCTCTCCCTTGGCGACAGGAACGGCAGTATCGGCATCGGCTACGGTTGGAGCGGGGGCGACGATGCGAAGACGGGCAGAACCGGATTGATACAGCTGGGGGCGATCAGGCGTATAGGGCGCTACTTGTCGATGGGCGCGGCCGGCGCCTTCTCGACATCCAGCGACGAGCGGAAGGTGCTTGCGGATCTCGCAGTGAGACCGCTGGGTGACGAACGGTTGACCTTCTTCGGCGACGTGGAGGCGTACAATGAAACCCGAATCGATGATGCACGCTTCAGCGCCGGGGTCAGTGCCGAGCTCGTCAACGGGCTGAACGTCATCGGCAGGTATTTCGAAGATGAGAGCTTCACGGTATCGATGGGCTTCAGCTTCGGCGAAGCGGGTGCGGCCGTGTCCTCACGCGTGACCAAGCAGGGAGATATAAGCCGGACCCTCTACGGCGTGAGGCTCGGTTACGGCGAGAGGAACGTTTTCGACGAATATCTCGAGCGAAACAGCGCGTATCTCTCGCTCGACCTCAAGGGAGGGATGAGATACCTCAAGTACGAATACTTCGACGAGGGCCCGACGCTAATGGGTACGATCCGCGCTCTGGAAGACGCGCTGAACGATCCGCGCGTCGCCGGAGTGGCACTCAACCTGTCGGGCGCACGCATGGCGAGGGCCAAGGCCTGGGAGCTCAGGGAAAAACTCAAGGAATTGCAGCAAGCGGGCAAACAAGTGGTGGTGTTCATCGACAACGCCGGGATGACGATATATCACCTTGCCAGCGTGGCCGACGTGATCGTGATGGACAGCGATGGCAGCATCGAGCTCCCCGGGTTCGTGGCGGGCAGGACTTACCTCAGGAATCTTCTTGTCAAACTCGGTCTCGGGTTCGATGAGTGGAGGTTCTTCAAGTACAAATCCGCGTTCGAAAGCATCTCGCGCGAAAACATGTCGGAAGCCGACAAGGAACAACTGTACGCCATGATAGAGGATTTCTACGACACCGTGAAGCACGACGTCGCCGAATCGAGGAACATCTCTCCGGACACGTTCGACAAGTGGGTCAACGAGATGGATTACTTCCCTCCCAGTCTCGCCATGGAAGAGGGCCTGGTCGATACACTGGGACGATGGGAGGACGTTCAGAAGATGATCAAGCGGCTGGAGGGCTCGAAAAAGAAGTATATCCGGCCGAATCGACTTGCGGCGGAGAGTTTCCCCTCGGAACTCTGGGGTGAGAACCCGCGGGTGGCGGTCGTCTACGGGTTGGGCGTTTGCGACATGGACAAGGGCATAAAAGCGCGCCGGCTCGAAAAGATATTCCATGAGCTGAGGGACGACAAGCGCGTCAAGGCCGTGGTCTTCCGCGTCGATTCGCCCGGCGGCGACGGCATGGCTTCGGACGTGGTCGCCGAGGCCCTGAGGCTTTGCGCGCGCAAGAAGCCGGTCATCGTAAGCCAAGGCTCGGTCGCCGGTTCGGGTGGATATTGGATATCGATGTACGGCGACACGATTCTCGCTTGTCCCAACACCGTTACCGGCTCGATCGGGGTGATCGGGGGGTGGGTCTGGAACAAGGGCTTCGGCGACAAGGTCGGCCTCACGTGGGACAAGGTCCAGATCGGCCGCCACGCGGACATCGGCCGCGGGTTGCAGGTTCCTTTTCTCGGCGTAAGAGTTCCCGAGCGCAATCTCGACGAGGAAGAACGTGCGGTCATGAAGAAATACATTCTCGAGTTCTACGATGAGTTCGTGAAAAAGGTCGCCAATGGCAGGGGAATGAAGGAAGACGAGGTACGCGAGATCGCGCAGGGAAGGGTTTGGAGCGGCGTGGACGGCAAAGAGATCGGCTTGGTCGACATGCTCGGGGGGCTCGACAAGGCGATAAAGATCGCGAAAGAAGCGGCGGGCATCGAGGACGAGACAGTGGATATACGCGAGTACCCCAAGCTGGGACTCTTCAACCTGGCGTTTCTCAAAGGGATGCGAGGGATCCCGTTTCTGGGCTCGATGACCCGGGCTACGCCTCTCTACAAAGGTTATGTGCAGGAAGAGAATGTCTATGAGCTGTATGACGAGTATTTCCTTCGCGCCGTGATAGAGAATGCGGGCCGCCCGGTCTTCATGGTGTCACCTGAATCGCTGCCCGGGGAGGATTCCGGCTCGAACCTTCCGTTGCAGTAGGAATCCATTGCCGGGCCAGGCGCATGATTTTCCCGGCAAAGCCACTGCAAGGTGCGACCTAGCGGCGGCTTTCGCAGTGCAGCCGACCGCAAGACGGGTCGGCTCGCCTGGTGCGGATGTGAGAAAAAAGCGCATTTCACTCCAGATTGAAGATTAATCTCCTTCCCCTGTTCAATATTGTACAATATGGTGGTGAAAATACGCGATCCTTAGGGGTCGGGATAGACGTATTCGTGTATCGCGAAAAGGATTACGCTTGGCCTCACCTTATTGGCATCGCTCTTGTTTGTTATATTGTTTGAATTATTGGACCGAGAGTGCATTTATAAGATAGCCAAGTGATTAATTGAAGGGCGCTCGCTCGAGAACGGAGAGAAGACATGAAAACACTGGATCGCGTTTGCGGCATGATGATCGATACCGATACGGCGGCGGAGAGTATGACGCTCGACGGCACCGACTATTATTTCTGTTCCAAGAATTGCAAGGACAAGTTCTCTTCCTCTCCCGACGAGTACGTCGAGAAAAGATCGGCTTCATGCCCGGTGTCCGAGGCGACAACGCCCGGCGAGGGCGCCGGTGATCGATCCGGCGAAGACGAGCTCTCGGGGCGACAGGATAAGGGGCTCGTTTCGAAGGCGGGGGTCAAGACCAGGATAATGATCGAGGGGATGAGTTGTGCATCGTGCGTGGCCAAGATAGAAGATGCCCTCATGAAGACGAACGGTGTCCTCGATGCATCGGTGAACATTGCATCGTCTTCCGCTCAGGTTCGCTACTTGCCGGGCGCCGTCGGCGAAAAAGAAATCCTCGAGGCGATTGCGAGCACGGGATACAAGGCCTACGTACCGGATGAGACGAGTACGGAAGATCCGGAAGAACGTTCGCGGCGGCAGGAATACGAGAAACTCACGCGCAAGTGGATTTTCTCGGCGATCATCGCAATCCCTGTGATGCTCATCGGCTATCCACAGATACTGCCCTTCCTTCAGAACCTCTCCCCGGGGACCATGCGCATCTTGTGGGGTATCTCGGGCCTGGCCACTCTTCCCGTCATGTTCTGGGCGGGATCGCACTTCTTCACCGGAGCCATAGGATCGTTCAAGCGTCATTCGGCTGACATGAATACATTGATTGCAATGGGAACATCCGCTGCATGGATCTACTCGACGATAGCCGTTTTGTTTCCCGGCGTTTTCCCGGAGGGAACGGCGGAGCCTTTCTACGACGTAGTCGGCGTCGTGATAGCACTCGTGGTGCTCGGCCAAGCTCTGGAAATACGGGCCAAGGGCAAGACGTCGGAAGCGATAAAAAAGCTGATGGGCCTCCAGGCCAAGACGGCTCGCGTCGTGAGGGACGGCAAAGAACAGGATCTGCCGATCGAAGAAGTCGTTCCCGGGGACATCGTCATAGTGCGCCCGGGGGAGAAGATTCCCGTGGACGGCGAGATCGTGGAAGGCCGATCGGCCGTGGACGAATCGATGCTCACCGGCGAATCGATCCCCGTGGAGAAGGAACCCGGAGATCAAGTGATCGGGGCCACGATGAACAAGACCGGCTCCTTCAAGTTCAAGGTGACCAAGGTCGGCGAGGATACCGCCTTGGCTCAGATCATAAACATGGTTCAGGAAGCGCAGGGATCGAAGGCGCCCATAGCCAAACTTGCGGACACGGTGGCCGGCTATTTCGTCCCCGTGGTGATGATAATCGCCGCTCTCACTTTCGTGATATGGTTCGATTTCGGGCCCGCCCCCTCGCTGACGTTCGCGCTCATCACATCCGTGACGGTACTCGTGATCGCTTGTCCCTGCGCACTGGGTCTCGCGACACCGATATCCCTCATGGTCGGTGTGGGCAAGGGCGCAGAGAACGGGATACTGATACGGAGCGGTGAGGCTTTGCAAACGGCGCAGGCCCTCGATACGATAGTTCTCGACAAGACCGGCACGGTGACGATGGGCAAACCGACGCTCACGGACATGGTCGTTCGCGGAGAGTTCTCCGAAGACGAGGTGTTGCGTCTGGCCGCGGCGGTGGAGAAGGCCTCCGAGCATCCTCTCGGCGAGGCGATAGTCGAAGCCGCCCGGAGCCGTGGTATAGCGCCGCCCGACACGGAGAGTTTCGATGCGGTGCCCGGTCACGGGGTTACGGCCGTCGTCCAAGGGCGCTCGGTTGATATCGGCAACGAGAAATTGATGAAGAAGCGTAACACGGAGCTGGGCGAGTCGTCGGCCGACGCGGAAAGGCTCGCGTCCGAAGGGAAGACACCGATATACATCGCCATAGACGGGAAGCCCGCCGGCATCCTGGCCGTCGCCGACGTGGTGAAAGAAGATTCGGAGCAGGCCATAAAGGCGATGCAGAAGATGGGACTGGAAGTGGTGATGATCACGGGCGACAACAAGAGAACCGCCGAGGCCATCGCGTCGAAGGTGGGGATAAAAAGAGTGCTCGCCGAGGTGCTGCCCGAAGACAAGGCCCGCCAGGTGCGACTTCTTCAAAACGAAGGCAAGAAGGTGGCGATGGTCGGTGACGGCATAAACGACGCCCCCGCTCTCGCTGGAGCCGACGTCGGCATAGCGATCGGGACCGGCGCCGACGTGGCCATCGAAGCTTCGGACATAACGATAATACAAGGAAGTTTGAAGGGCGTCGTCAACGCGATCGAAATATCGCGGGCCACGATGCGCAACATAAAGCAGAATCTCATAGGAGCGTTTTTCTACAACACGCTTGGCATCCCCGTCGCTGCGGGCGTGCTTTATCCTCTTTTCGGCGTTCTCTTGTCCCCTCTCATCGCGGGCGCGGCCATGGCATTCAGTTCGGTCACCGTGGTATCCAACGCCAATCGCCTGCGCAAGCTCAAACTGAAAGAGGTATAGACATGACGAGCACTCAGATCATAGTAACGCTTGCCGGGTTGGGATTCATAGCCTGGACGATATGGTATTTCTGGCTCTGGAAGAAGGAGGGAATCCGTGCAGCGGTATCCGGCGGCGTTCAGGAAGTAATGATAAAAGTGAAAGATGGTTATACTCCCGACGTCGTGGTTGTAAAGGCGGGCGTGCCTGTGAGGCTAAATTTCAATCGCCAGGAGACGGCTACTTGCTCGGAGCGGGTCGTTTTCCCCGATTTCAACAAGAGCGCTTTCCTGCCGCCCGGGGAGATTGTGTCGATCGAGATCACTCCCGAGAAACCGGGCGAGTACGATTTTTCATGTCACATGGGAATGCTCAAGGGCAAACTCATAGCCGAATGATCGGGAGGCCTGACTGATGACGAATATCCATCCCATTGTGGTACATTTCACTATAGCCCTGTTCACCACCGCGGTAGTCCTTGATATATTGGGGAGGATCCTGGGCAAGGAATCGCTTCGCTCGGCGGGCTGGTGGAACTTGTGCGCGGCCGCCCTTGCAAGCATCGTTACGGTCATAAGCGGGGTTGTGGCCGAGGGCTCGCTTCCTCACAACGAGGCGATCCACGAAATCATGGAGATGCACGAGCGGCTCGGCTTCATAGTCATGGGCATAATACTGGCCCTTTTTCTGGGGCGGCTGCTGCTGGAGAAGAAAGCGCTGGCATGGCTCCCCGGTGTCGTCACGGCGATGAGCATCATAGGTGTAGCCTTGATGTTGGCGGGAGGTTACTACGGCGGTGAGATGGTATATACGCACGGCATGGGCGTCAAACCCATGATGGAGAAGATGATGTCGGGGCACGAACACGGCTCCGGTTCCCATGTGCACGAGGGAATGAGTGCGATGGATATACCCGGAGGTTCGGCGCACACGGATTCGACGGATGCGCACATGGAGATGCATGAACACCCGGGAGAAGATCACTAGCGCCACGCGGACGGGTGGCGCAATTCGTCCGGGATAAACGGAAAGCCGCCCGGCTGATGTCGGTGGCTGTATCGAAAAAGCCGGAGCTCGATGAGCTCCGGCTTTTCTTCAGCGCGCATGGTGCGGCTCAAAGAGCGTACGACAAGATGAATCCGACGCCTATGAGCAGTTGCGTCAGCAGTACGACCATCACGTTGGCCCCCTGGGCGGCGACGAATTTCCCCTCGTCTTCGTGGGCGAATGAGCCGGCGATGGCTTTGAAAGCGAAAGGGAGCGTGCAGCATGCAAGAAGCGTCCACGCCGGCATCGAACCGGCCAATACGCCGAGGATTATCCAGACATAGGTCGTGATCGTGAGGGCCGAATAGACGACCGCGGCTTTTTTCTTCCCGAGGATTATCGGGAGGGTTTTCCTCTTGCCGGCCATGTCCGCTTCGGCGTCGGGTATCTCGTTCAAGAGAAGAAGATTCGTAACGAGGATCCCGGACGGCACCGAGGCGAACAACGCTTCTGCCGTGAAGTTTCCGGTTATGATATAATAGATGCCTATTACGGGCAGGGTGCCGAGGCCTAGGCCGGCGGATGCCTCGGCGATGCCTCCTCCCAGTCTCGTGAGAAAGGTCGTGTATGACAAGACCATCAGGCCTCCGATCAAGAAGAGCGGCATGATGGAAAATCCCCTTTGCAAAACGAAATAGACGCCGATCGGAACGGCGAGGGAAAAAGATCCCAGGCCCAGGGCCAGCACGCCTCCGGGTTTGAGCATACCTAGAGGAAGGAACCCGCTGCCGCCGTTGAAAGGCGTTCTATTCGTTTCCAGATCCACTCCACTCCTGTAATCGTGGTAATCGTTCAGGGTATTCACGCTGACGTGGAGAAGAAGCAATCCCAGAAAGGCGAGGACCGCATACGTGAGGTTGAACACCCCGCTGGCCAGTGCCATTCCGGAAGCGAGGACGGCGAGGACGAGAGATAGAACGAGAAACTGCGGACGCGTCTCCAAGAAGTATACCTTTACCGACATGTTCACCTCCTGAAAAGGTTTAGAGCATGATAATACCGGCGCGCTATCGTGTCAAGAAACCCGGGCTGGCCGGCTCTCCCCCGCCGCCACCGGGAGTCTCTCTTGACATCGCCGGATATTCTGCTAGAATACGGCCGCTTCTTGACTGAATCACGCACTGAACGGCTCATAAACTGAACAAATGCACATCAAGCTTCTACGCCTTGCACTGCCCATCGTTTTCCTAGCAGCAGGCCTGAGACCGCTTGCCGCCGGGACCCGGAGAGACGGCGGCTTCACGCCGAACGTGCGACCGGCCCTCGTCGTACATGCCGCCTCCGGTAAGATCGTCATTGACGGGGACCTTTCGGACGGAGGATGGAAGGGCGCGGCAAGCGCGGGCGGTTTCACAGAGATCTCCCCCGGCGATCAAGTAAAACCGCAAGTGGATACGAAAGTCCTGATAACCTACGATCATGATCGGTTGTACGTGGCTTTCATCGCCGAGGACGAGCCTTCCTCCATCCGTGCATCGTTCAGGGCGCGGGATGATATTTTCTCCGACGATTTCGTAGGCCTCATTCTCGATACGTACGACAACGCCGCCTGGGCGTACGAGATTTTCGTGAACCCCTTGGGGGTTCAGGGCGACCTCAGGTGGACACCCCAGGGGGAGGATACAGGGTTCGACGTCGTGTTCGATGCCGAGGCGAAGATAACGGCCGACGGTTACCAAGTCGAAATGGCGATTCCTTTCAAGAGTCTCCGCTTTCCCGACGAGGAGGAACAGGATTGGCGGGTGTCTTTCTTTCGCGTGCGTCCCCGTGACAGCAGGAGACAATACTCGTGGGCGACCGTGAGCAGGGACGATCCCTGCTTCCTCTGCCAGCTCGGCTATCTCAAGGGCATTCACGGGGTGCGCCCCGGGAGCTCGCTCGAGTTCATTCCGACTCTCGTGGGGTCGCAGTCCGGGGAACTCAAGGATTTCACCGATCCGGGGTCGGGCTTCCATAATAACAAGCCCGACGCGGAACCCTCTTTCAGTCTTCGCTACGGATTCACTTCGAGCGTGAGTACCGAGCTTGCGGTCAATCCGGATTTCAGCCAGGTGGAATCGGACGTGGCCCAGATCGATGTCAACACTACGTTCGCCCTCTACTTTCCGGAGAGACGCCCCTTCTTCCAGGAGGGAAGCGACCTGTTTCGCACGTGGTGGAATGTCGTTTACACGAGGACTATCAACGATCCTTCGATCGCATTGAAGACGACCGGGAGAACGAGCAGGACGAGCTTCGTAGCCCTGGCGGCGAGGGACGAGCATACGCCTCTCGTGCTTCCCTTCGAGGAGCAGAGCATAGTGGTGGAAACGGGAAAGAGCTATGCGGGCATAATGCGCGGGCGCCGGACTATCAAGGAAGACAGCTACGTCGGAGCGATAGCCACGGGGAGGTGGTACGAGGGAGGCGGCTTCAACGGCGTGATGGGGGCTGACGGCCTGGCGCGCTTCAGAAAGAATTACATCCTGAAATCACAGATTCTCTGGAGCAAAACGACCGAGCCTGACAAGCCGGCGCTGACCGAAGGAGCCGGCATCGTAAAGTTCGATAGCGGCAAGCACACGGTGGCCCTGGACGGAGAATCCTTGGAAGGATACGGGATATATGCGGGGTTTGCGCGTTCTGCAAGGCACTGGAATTCGAATCTCGATTACATGGACGCATCGCCGACTTTTCGCGCCGACCTCGGGTTTGTCGTCAGGAACGACGATCGGCGCCTGTCGTGGGAAAACACTTACATTGTCTACCCGGACAACAAGTGGTTCGACGAGATACGGCCTTACAACAGGATAACCCGCAGGTGGAATTCGCTGAGCGTTCGCAAGGCGCAGTCGATCGAGAACTGGCTCGAGGTGAGGTTCAAGACCCAGACCAGCGTGAGTGTGGGATACGATTTCAACTCGGAGTTCTTCGGGGGAGTGCACTTCAATGACATGAGGCTGTTCTATGCGGAGATGCGAACCGCGTTCAGCGATGCACTGCATTGCGGATTCTGGCTGGGACTCGGGGACAGGATAGCCCGCACGGAGGACCCTCCGGCTCTGGGGGAAGGCGGTCATCTCGATGCCTGGGCGACGATAAAACCCATGCAGCAGCTGGTGATCGAGCCTCTGTTGACTTACTCGTCGCTTTCGCGCAAGGATACGGGCGAAGAAGTGTTCGACGGTTACATACTCAGGACGAAAATCAATTACCAGTTGAACCGGGAGCTGTTCTTCAGGCTCGTGGTGCAGTACGACGATTTCACGGGTAAACTCGCCATAGAACCGCTCATTACGTACCAGATAAACGCTTTCAGTGTCTTCTATGTAGGCGGGGGAACGAATTATCTCGACTACCTTCGCTTTCCTCCGGATCCGGGGAGGAAGTACGACGGTTTCAGCCCCACGGAATGGCACGTCTTCTTCAAGTTTCAGTATTTCTTCAGGGTTTGAGGAGCCCTGGCCGTCGCTCGCTTATCCAGGCGCTCCGGATCGCCACCGCCCGCTGCCTGGGGCTTGCAGCCGAAGTGCCGCGGGTCCTGCCGACGGCCCTTCCCACCGTGCTCACTTCGTTGCGCGCGGCGGGAGCCCTGGCCGTCGCCACCCGCTGCTTGGGGCGAGATGTCGGAATTTCGACACTCGGGGGCAATGCGAGGGCGCGACTCTTCGGTGTCGAAATTACGACACTGTAAGGAAATCATTACACATTTATTCGCATAAAATAATCATTGGTGGGCATACGAAGATTTATTAATTTATGATTGACGCAGCACCGCGTGTCGTGATAGAATCACATCATCGCACTACAACCGAGTTGAGCATGAAGCGGCGGACTTTCTATTGGAATGGTGCTGAAGGAAATGTCCGCGATAAGGTTTTGGATCAGGGCCGGATGCGAATTTCTTGAGCCGACCAAGAATTCGGGCGCTTATCAAATCGTCCCACCCCGTTATTCTTCTCGATCGCATCTACAAATGGATCCCTACAGTCCTCTCTTTTGAAAGGAGATGATCAGCGTGTCTATGTTGCAAAGAACCGGTTCACGTTTAATAGCGATCATGGCCGTATCAGTCATGATTCTCGCTCTGGTAACCGTAGTCCATCCCGGGAGCGCGATCGCCAAGCCTAAAGTCGATATACCGCTGAAGCCGTATATCGAGATGAGAGGGGATGCGGAGGGATTGGGGGGATATAAGTTCAAGAATTACAACTTCCAGGATTACGAAGACAACGAATATTACGATCTTCATGGCAATCCCTTGAATTTTTCATCTTCTTACGATTCGGCGCAAGAGCGAAAAACGCGCATAATCCGTATTCTAAATCTATTCATCCTCTATCACTACATATTCGTGTCCAGGTAAGCGTATAAACAAAAGAAAGATAGAGGTGATCGCCATGATTAATGAGAAAGAACGAAGCGCTTATAGAGACAGTTTTAATATGGTCATTTCAGACCCGGCGTTCTATAGATCGATTAACGAAGGCCAGGAGGCCATTTCGCGCTATGAAAAGCGACTTCTTCGCGAGAAAGAAGGCAGTGAAAATTGGGTCAACATAAAGATGGGTCTCTTGAGCATAATTTGTAGAAGGTTGGGACTCGTTACCTCTGATGATGGTATTACGAAGGAGCTGGCCCGCATAAGAAAGTACATAAATGGCAAGCCGGAGCTTGCTTTGAAGCATGAGCTGTTGGAGGCTGAATACCTGTTATATGCGAAACAGGACTTCAATGAAGCAAAAGCAAGATTTGAAAAACTGGCCATGAAGTTGAAGCAATCGGAGCATAATCTGTTGTACGGGAACACTAGCATGGCACTCTTCATTATTTCCGTGTGCTTGAACGATGTGACTCAAGCGGAGGAATATGCCCAAGATTGTCTGAGCATATTCAGGAGATTCGGCAGCCCGATTCTATATGGCTATTGCTTGAATAACTATGGAGTAATGAAAAAGAAAATATGCGAGTATTCGGAATCCGAAAAGCTCTTTCGAAAAGCCCTGAAGGTTTTCGAAGCGAATGGAGCAATGTGGTGCAAGGTTCTCAGCAATAACAATATAGGTATTGTGAAGATGAAATTGGGAGATTACCAGGCAGCGGAATTCTATTTCAATCGAGCAATAGAGCTCATTTCAGTAACAAGCCCGAATACAAGACAGTTGCATGAGGTGCAGTTGAATTTGGGACATATCTATTTGCTGCAGCGAAGATTCCATGATGCAAAGCAGCTATTTGATAGACTTCTTGCAAGCTGCTTCCCCTCAACGCTCTTGAAAACTCGCGCTCTTGCCATGGAATTCCTGGGCGAGCTCTACATGGAGACCGGCGACCTTGAGAAAGCCGAGAAGCATCTCACGGAAGCGCAAGAAACAGCCGAGGCGATAGCGCCGGAGAGCGACGTCATGACGGAGGTAAAGAGAAGGCTTGCTCAACTGTTCCTCCTTCAGGGCGATCTCGCGCGTGCCGAAGACGAGGCTCGCGAGTGCATCCGCATCTGCCTCAAGATAAGAGACAAGCACGAGCTCGGAGCGGTCATGAGAACGTTGGCTCACATACATCTCGAGCGCGGAGCTGATAGGAAGGCCGAGAGCGCGTTCGAGGCGGGCATCAATATTCTCAAAAGCATAAACGAGGCATATGAGCTCATGCGCACGTGCCTCGCTTATGGAGAGTACCTCGTTCTGCGCGCGAGAAGAGAAGCCGATATCTACCTCCTGGAGGCCAAGCAGATAGCCTCGAAGCTGGGGATCGATTACTACGTCGCTAGGAGCATGATGCTCCTGGGCAGGCATGCGATGAACGACGGCAATCTGAGAGAGGCCAAGGCATACTTGAGCAAGGCCGAAGCGATCTGTAACGAATTGCGCGATCCCTGCAGGAAGAAGCTCGCGGCGGGCATAAGATCGGCCGCCCGGGAGCTCGAGAAAGCCGTTCTGAGAGTAGACAACGACTCGGTGCAGAAACTCAAAGCTCTCGGAAGGATCTACGAGGAGGCTCGTTTCCCGATGAAGGAAGTGGCTCCGGAGGTGGCTATGGAGGTGGCTCGCAGCGTCGGATCGGAAAGCCTGTTCCTGGCGATAAGAAGGAATGGACGTTACTGTTTCCCGATCAAGTACAACATTTCCGCGGGTGACGCCGGAGAGATAGTGAAGAGAATAGATTGCGGCAACGGGAGACGGCTTTTCGGCATCCATTCTCCGTGCATCTACAGGATCGGGGGCGCAAAGCTCATCGGCGTGCCCGGGCGGATGGATAAAGGATATGTTCTCTGCACGATAATCGGCGACGACAAGAATGTTTCATCCCAGGAACTGGAATTCCTGATCGCGAGTGCCGAGGCTCTGGAACGTATCGCGGAGGAACAACCGGATGGAAACACCACGGGCCTCTCCTGGGGGAGCATGGCGAGCAGCTCCCGAAACAAAGGCAAGTTCAAGGACATCATCACGCGCGATCCGGGGATGATCAAGCTCATAGGAATGGCCGAACGCGCCGCGAAAACCGATGTCCCGATTCTCATCCAGGGAGAGACCGGTGTAGGCAAAGAGCTCTTCGCCCGGGCGATCCACGCCACGAGCGGCCGCAGGGACCGGAACTTCGTGGCGATAAACACGGGCGGCATTCCCGTCAATTTCCTGGAGAGCGAGCTCTTCGGCTACGTCAAAGGCGCTTTCACGGGCGCGTGCTCCGATCGCAAGGGTCTCATCGAGGAGGCCCTGGGCGGGACTCTTTTCCTGGACGAAGTAGGGGAGATGAGCGAGGAACTGCAGGTTAAGCTCCTGCGTCTTCTCGAGAACGGCGAGTACAGGAGGCTCGGTGAGAACAAGGTGCGAAACGCCAACGTGCGGATAATATCGGCCACTAACCGCGACATCGAGGCTCTGGTCAAGGGCGGCAGGTTCCGGGAAGACCTTTTCTACCGGCTCTCCACGGTTCGGTTCAACGTCCCGGCCCTCCGCTTCAGGCGCGGCGACATCGAGCTTCTCGTGAATCGTTTCCTGGAGAGAATGACCTCCGGGATGGGCTGTTCCGGCAGGTTGAGCATAGACGTCAAGGCGATGGAAGCCCTCGAACTGTACAGCTGGCCGGGTAACGTTCGGGAACTCCAGAACGAGATCATGCGCATCGTCTCGCTCGTGGGCGACGAGGAAGTGATCCGCTTCAACATGCTCTCGGAGGGGATCAGGAATTATTTCCGGTCACACAACGAGACGAGCGTTTTCGAGAAAAGCGTGGAACGCTTCGAAAGGAGACTCATCCTCAAGACCCTCGAGGAGAACGACTGGAACCGCATGCGGGCGGCGGAGCGGATGGGTATTCCACGGACCACTCTCCTGGCCAAGATGAGGCGGTTGAACATAATAGCATAATAGCATGAGGGTCGCGGTCCTCCAGCGCCGAAGCACGGTCCTCATCCCTTCGCGAAGCGAATCACCGGTGTCGAAATCTTGACATCTTGTCCTCGAGCAGTTGCTTGTCTATTTCATATTATGACAAGGTGTTACATCTTCCATCCATCCCGGCCGCTTCTCTCGCGTCGACGCGGGAGCGATTCAGTGGCATTCATCTTTCTTGAAAACAAGCAGTTACCTGGCCAGCCAAGTATGGCATATTTGTTGCTCTCTACCTTGACGAACATTCCAATACCTTCGATAGTTTGCGAATGCCTGACGCTCAGCGGGGGCATCTAGAGCCACTATCTGGGTATTCGGATTTTCTCGGTGAGCGAGTCGGACGCCGGCCGCGTGGTTCTCGTGTGGTATTCCCCCCCGGTCTTTCATAGACCGTGTATTCGCTTAGCGAATGTTGCGCGAGGCCGCGATCGGTTGGCGGCTCACTGAGGATGTTCGGGCCCTGCTCTACGAAGCAGGGCTTTTTTCATGCGGCGGCTCGACATTCCTGATTCATTGACAAAGTGCTTTCTTGTGCTACACTAAGGTTCCCTCGGACCGCCCGCCGCTGCCCGCTTGGGGCCTGCATCGGGCGGGTTTCGGAGTGAACCCCTGTGGAAAACGAGAGAGAACGATTCGGATGATTCCCTTCGATTTCGAATATCACAGACCCGGCTCGCTGATGGAGGCGGCGAGACTTGCGTCCGATCTGGAGGGCTGCGAATTCCTCTCCGGAGGAACGGATCTCCTCGTCGATTTCAAGCGGGGGGCCAGGAAGGCGAAGCACGTCGTCTCCATAACGGGGATAGAAGAACTGCACCGTATCGAAGAAGGAGAGGATTCCATAACGATAGGCGCCTGTTGCACGCACGGCGAAGTGGCCCGGTCGCGTTTGATAAGAGAGGTGTTTCCCGATATCGGCGAGGCGGCCTCGACGATAGGTTCCATCCAGGTGAGAAACTCGGGCACTATCGGCGGCAACCTCTGCACTGCCGCATCCTGCGCCGACATGGCGCCGCCGCTGCTCACGCGCGGAGCGAAGGTGGTCCTCTTCTCGACCGAGGGACAACGGGAGATCCTCGTGGAGGATTTCTTCACCGGCCCGCGCGAAACGGCGAGAAAGCCCTCGGAAATACTCACCAGGATAATCGTTCCTGTGACGCCGCGCGCCGCGGGGGAGAGCGAAGGCGCGGCCTTCGAGAAGTTCGGACTTCGTGACGGATCCGCCATATCGGTGGTGAGTGTCGCGGTCCGGCTCGTCCTCGAGGGGGACAGGATGGTTGATGCGAGAATAGCTCTCGGTGCAGTCGCGCCCACGCCGATGCTCGCAGTCTCGGCCTCCGATTTCATCAAGGGCCGGGAGTGGACCAAGGAAGTCGTGAACGGGACGGCGGCGCTCGCCTCCCGGGAATCCAAACCCATAGACGACGTACGAGGATCCGCGGAGTACCGCCGCCACCTTGTCGACGTCTTGACACGCAGGGCGCTCGAGCGGGCTCGCGGGAGGGCGACGGGGTGAAAGCCCGCGTCGACCGGCGATCCAGCGAATACCTTGGAAGGTCGAAGTGAAAAGAATAATCAATCTCACGATAAACGATGAGGCTTACGAAATCGCCGCCAAGCCGGGTGCGACGCTTCTCGACGTGCTTCGCGAAGAGATAGGACTCACCGGCACGAAGCGGGGTTGCAACATGGGTGACTGCGGGGCCTGCACGGTTCTCATCGACGGAAAGCCGATGAATGCCTGCCTCGTTCTCGCCGCCGACGCCCAGGGCAGGCGCATACAGACGATCGAAGGGCTGGCCGCCGGCGGGGGGCTCCATCCCCTGCAAAGGGCGTTCGTGGAACGCGGCGCGATCCAATGCGGCTTCTGCACGCCGGGAATGATAATGACGGCGAAGGCTCTGATAGACGAGAACCCCGACCCGACCGAGGAAGATGTGAAGCAGGCGCTGAGCGGTAACCTGTGCCGGTGCACCGGCTACACAAAGATAGTGGACGCGGTTCTGCACTGGAAGGAATATGCAGGCGAAGAAGGCGGAGCGCGCGAAAAAGCCCGCATGGAGGATGGCAACCTCGGATGCATCCTCGAGGGCCCCATTGCGCGTGAGGGTGCCGAGGGTTTGAAGCACGACGAAGCTTCGGCGAAGACGGGGTTGCGCGGGAATGCGCCCGCCGACGAATCGACCGGCTTGTCCGTGGTCGGCAAGCGGCTCCCCCGCGCGGACGCGCCGGACAAGGCCACGGGAAGGGCCGTCTACACAGACGACATCAAGCTCCCCAACATGCTCTACGGTAAGATCCTCTTGAGCCCCGTCGCACATGCGCGCATACGCTCGATAAACACGAGGAAGGCGGAAAAGCTTCCCGGTGTCAAGGCGGTGCTCACCGGCAAGGACGTACCCGATATCAAGTACGGCGTGAGCCCTCCCCGATACGATGAAAACGTGCTGGCCAAGGAAAAGGTTCTCTATGCCGGCGACCTGGTCGCCGCCGTCGCCGCCGTGGACGAGGAAACCTGCATCCGCGCCCTCGACCTGATCGAGGTGGACTACGAGGAACTCCCCGCGGTATTCGACCCTTTCGAAGCGATGGCGGATGGGGCTCCCCGGTTGCACGAGGACAGGTTCGAGAAGAACATCAACACGCGCGTGGATCATCATTTCGGCGACGTGGAAAAGGGGTTCGAAGAGGCTGACTACGTCCGCGAGGAGACTTTCGCCGGCAACCGGACCTACCAGCATCCGATGGAGCCGCAGTGCGCGATTGCGGAATGGGACAGGCACGGGAGGGTCACGGTCTATACTTCCACCCAGGTCGTTCACTACGTGCATCACATGCTCTCCCACATCCTCCAGATCCCACTCGGTGACATTCGTGTAGTGATGACCAATTGCGGAGGCGGGTTCGGGGCCAAGGCCGCGACCAACCCGCTCGAGATTCTCTCGATCCTGCTCGCGAAGAAGACGGGCCGGCCAGTCAAGATGCGTTTCACGCGGGAGGAAATGACCCTCTACTGCCGCGGCAGACACAAGCAGAGCATAAAGCTCAAGATAGGCGTGAAGAAAGACGGCAGGATAACAGCGGTCAAGCAGGAAGCCGTTCTCGAGGGAGGGGCCTACTCGAGTTTCGGAATCGTTTCGGCGTATTATGCGGGATCGATGCTTCCGACTCTGTACAAGATCCCCAACTACAAGTACGACGGTTATCGCGTCAACACCAACCTGCCCTCGTGCGGTGCGATGCGCGGTCACGGCTGCCCTCATCCCCGTTTCGCTTTCGAGAGCCTGCTCACCATGATCGCGGAGGACATTGGGATGGACCCCATCGAAATCAGGCTGGTGAACGCGATGGAACCCAATACGCGCACGTGCAACGATCTGGACATAACGTCTTGCGAGTTCAAGAAGTGTCTCGAGTTGGTCAAGGAGAAGTCCGGATGGTACGAGAAGAAGGGCAAGCTCCCTCCGGGAAGGGGCATCGGGATCGGCTGCGGAGGGTTCGTGAGCGGCGCCGGTTATCCCATATACAGGTCCCAGTTCCCCCACTCGAACGCCGTGATAAAAGTGGTCGAGGACGGGACGATGGCTACCCTCTTCACGGGCGAGGCGGACATAGGCCAGGGCTCCGACACGGTGCTCGCCCAGATGGCGGCGGAAGCGATGGGACTCACCTACGACCGGGTGAAAGTAGTGTCGGCCGATTCGGACGTGACGCCTCTCGGCTTCGGCGCCTATTCGAGCCGGGTCACCCTGATGGGCGGAAACGCGTGCCGCATGGCGGGCGAAGAGGTGAAGAAGCAAGTGCTCGAGAGCGCCTCTGAGATCCTCGGCGTGCCGGTGGAAGATCTGGATGCACGGGAGAACCGGGTCTATTCGAAGCGCGATCCTTCAATAGCGATCGAATGGGAGTTGGCGGCAGCGAGGCGTTTCGGCACTCACGGTCCGGTGGTGGGTAAGGGACACTACGCTCCTCCCAAGGGCCTTGGCGGCAAGTTCAAGGGAGCCGCAGTGGGGACCTCACCCGCGTATTCGTTCAGCGCGACCGTCTGCGAGGTGGAAGTCGACATGGAGACCGGCAAGGTCAAGGTCTTGAACTTCTGGGACGCGCACGACTGTGGAACGGCCATAAACCCCATGGCGGTGGAGGGCCAGGCCGAGGGCGCCGTCTTCATGGGCATGAGCGAGACTCTCTTCGAGAACATGGTCTTCGACGAAAAGGGTGTGCTCAAGAATCCCAATCTCCACGATTATCTCATTGGAACCTCGGCCGACATGCCGCACATAGAATCGAACATCGTGGAGAGCTACGAGCCCAGGGGACCTTATGGGGCCAAGGAAGTGGGCGAGGGAGCGACGCTTCCCGTCCTGGGCGCCGTGGCCAACGCGGTCGCCGACGCGATCGGCGTTCACATCACGTCACTTCCCATCACACCTGAAAAGATTCTCCGGGCTATCAGGGAGAAAAGCTCGCGCTGATCCGCCTCAAAGATTCTTCTCAAAGAACCGGGTCAACTTGTTGAACAGGTGTATCCTTTCCTTGCGGCCCCTTATGCCGTGGCGCTTGCCGGGATAGATCATGAGATCGAAATCCTTTTCCGATTCGATAAGCTTCTTTATCAACCTCAATGAATTCTGCATGTGGACGTTGTTGTCCGTCGTCCCGTGGGCGAGGAAGAAGTTGGCTTCGAGGCTGTCGGCCAGGGCGAGCAGCGAGGTTTCATCGTATCCTGCTTCGTTGTCTTCGGGTTTTTCCATGTATCTTTCCGTGTATATCGAGTCGTAGAAGCGCCAATCGGTGACGGGGGCGACAGCCGCACCCGCCTTGAAGACGTGGGGAGCTCTCAAGAGCGCGGAGCAAGTCATGTAACCTCCGTAACTCCATCCCCATATCCCGATGCGGTCGCCATCGACATAGGAGAGCGATCGGAGATACTCCACTCCGGCCAGCTGGTCTTCGAGCTCGAGGATTCCGGCCCTTTTCGCGATGGCGTTCTCCCACTCCTTGCCCCTGCCGTACGAGCCCCGGTTGTCCATGCTGAAGACGATGTATCCCTTGGACGCCATCATCGCGTGCCAGAGATAGCGCGAGCCGCCCCACGCATCCCTCACTACTTGCGCGTGGGGTCCCCCGTAGACGTATATGAGAACCGGGTACTTGATGGACGGATCGAAGCCGGGCGGTTTTATCATGGAACAGTGATAAGTTGTCCCTTCCTGTGAAGTGAAAGTGAAGAATTCGCGCTTCGGCAGGATATAGCGCTCGGGCAGGTCCGTCTTGCTCTCGGCGAGGGTGAAGAGTTCGCGCCCGTCGCTCCTGCACACGACGATTCTCGGCGGCGTGTCGGCGTTGGAACGACGATCGATGAAGTACCTGCAGTCCGGTGACATCGTGACGTTGTGCGTTCCCCTCTCCTTGGTGATCCGCTTGCGCCTTCCCCTTTGCGTGGCGCGGTAGAGATGTCTTTCCAGCGGCGATGGTTCGAGCGAGGTGAAGTAGATCAGCCCGCGCTTTTCATCGACGCCGTTCAAGGCCGAAACGACGTACTTCCCGCTTGTGAGCGTGCCTAGAAGCCTGCCTTCGTAGTCGTAGAGATACAGGTGAGCGTATCCATCCCGCTCGGAGCCCCAAACGAACATGGGCTTCTTCTCGTAGAAGTGTTTCAGGTAGTTTATGTTGATCCAAGTGGAGTCGGTTTCGGTGATGAGGATCTTGCTCTCACCGGAGGAGACATCAACCGAGATCAATTGGAGTTCGTTCTGATCGCGGTTCAATTTTTCGTACGCGACACGATTCGAATCCTTGAGCCAGTACACCCGAGCTATGTAGCTGTCGTCGTCCTCGGTCGTGGCGAGCCACGTAAGGTTCTCGTTTTCCAGATCGTATACGCCCAAGCGCACGATCGGGTTGGGATCCCCGGCCTTGGGATAGTGCTGCATGTCGAGGGAACCGTGAAGCGAGCCGTAGCTCGCCAGGGGAAACTCGGGCACTACGGATTCCTTGAACTGGAGGAATGTTATCTTGCGGCTGTCGGGAGACCACCAGTACGCCCGCGTCTTGCCCCGCGTGAAAAGCTCTTCCATGTAAACCCAGTCGAGAGTCCCGTTGATGATGCTGTCGGAGCCGCTAGTCGTGAGGCGAACCTCACCGCCGTTCGCCGGATCGATGACGTAGATATCATTGTCGCGGACGAAAGCGATCTTCTTGCCGTCGGGAGAGAAGGCGGGATTTTCCTCGCTCGTTTCGGTGCGGGTGATCCTCGACGGCACGCCCTTGCGGTCCATGGTGAATATCTCGCCCTTGAAGGTGAACACGATCCGGTCGGAGGTCTTGGCCCAGGAGTAGCCGCCGATCTTGAAGGCGTCGTCCTCCTCCTTGCGGAGATCTTCGGGGACGGGGATCGTGTCGGGTATGCATATGATTCGTCTCTTTCCCGAGGGGACCGACGCTATGACGAATCTGGTCTGCTCGGTGCTGTCGACGCCTGTCTTCTCGAGGAACGAGATTCCCCGGCTGTCGGGGATCCATTTTATCGCAGAGGGGAGTCTTCCGGTGGGAGGAGGATCCGAGTAGATGTCCTCCACGGTTATTTTCCTTGGTTGCCGGGGCAGGCCTTGAGGGTCGGAGCGCTGCGGGGCCTGTCGCTGGCCTTTCCCGCCGAGCTCGCTTACGTTGCGTGCGGCGGGAGCCCCGACCGATACCGCCCGCTGCTTGGGGCACGGAGCCGGAGTGCCGCGGGTCCTGACGGCGATCTCACC
>CAYXEN010000002.1:0-92132 GCA_964464035.1 uncultured bacterium
GAGCACGGGAGTGATCGCCGTCTCGAGGCGGTTGCAGGACTATCTTCGAGCGACTTACGGAATCGAAGCCCGCTACATACCAAACGGTGCGGAAATGGGAACCACCCATGCGCCCCGTATCATCAGGGGATACGGCCTGGAGGGAGACGACTATGTGCTCACCGTGGGACGGATCATTCCCGATCGGCGTCTCCATGACGTCATATCGGCCTTCACCCGCCTCGAAACCGATCTCAAGCTGGTGATAGTGGGTGAGGAATCGCCCAGGACAGACTATTCGGCCACACTGGAGAGAATGGCGGACGATCGAGTGATATTCACCGGCAATCTCTACGGCGACGTTCTCAAGGAATTCTATGCAAACTGCAGGCTCTTCGTGTTGGCATCTTCCGTGGAAGGGCTCCCCATAACGGCATGCGAGGCGATGGCTCACGGCAAAGGAATGCTCCTCAGCGACATACCTGAAAACCGCGAGGTTGGAGGGGACGCCGCAGAGTATTTCAAGTGTTGTGATGATAATGAGTTGTACGCCAATCTTAAGGTGTTGCTCGAGGATCGGCCGAGGCTTGCCGCGCTCGGCGAGGAAGGGAGAAGGAGAGTCTCGGGAGAGTATAACTGGGACAGGATAGCCGGAGACGTCGAGGATTTCTATGGAGAGCTGGTGGGGCGCACCCGCCGGCGCCACGAAAGTTGACGGATTGCAAGCGAGGAGGCTGGATCGATGTTGCGCAAGAGAACGCTCGTTGCTGTGTGCTTGACGCTTTTCGCGCTCGTCGCGGTTTGCGGGTGCAGCCCCCGGGGGGCGGCCCCGCCGCCGAGGGCAAGGGCCGAGGAGCCTTATGATTTCAAGTCCGAGGGACGTATTCCCCCGCTTCAGGAGAAAGACGTAAGGGAAGAGCCCGATATCGAAGAGATGCCGGCGGTCGAGGAAAGTCTGGGCGTGGAAGAGGTGTCACCGGTGGTGGATTCGGCGCTTGCAGCGACCGGGATAGGGGAAAAGGGTCGTGAGGGCTCTACGCGCAGCGGTTTCAGGGTGCAGGTCTTCGCTTCGCTGAGCTCGGCCACGGCCGAGGAGGTGAAGGATTCATTCGAGCGCGAACTGGGCGTCGAGGCGTACGTGGAGTACGTGGACGGCATGTACAAGGTCAGGCTGGGGGATTTCTTGAGCAGGCGGGAGGCCGAGGAGTTCCTCGCGAGATGCAGGAAAGCGGGGCACAAGGACGCATGGATCGTTCCCGCGCGGGTGAACGTGAAGCACGACGGATGAGCCAGTTTGGAGTTGACACGGGGGGTCTTGCGGATATACTAGTAAGGCGAGGAGCGGGAATAGCTCAGGGGTAGAGCGCTACCTTGCCAAGGTAGATGTCGCGGGTTCAAATCCCGTTTCCCGCTCCAGTATATTATCTATGAAGGCGGCATAGCCAAGTGGCTAAGGCGACGGTCTGCAAAACCGTTATTCCCCGGTTCAAATCCGGGTGCCGCCTCCATTTTTTGCTCCCACGGATATTCCGGCCGCGGACGACGTCTATGCGGCTTCAACCGGGCCCTGTTGATGCGGGAGAGGGAGGACGCGCTAGAAAGGGTCCGGCACCTCGAGGTTCTGCCTGACCACCACGTGCATGACCGCGCAGGCTTTCCAGTCGAATGCTATGGGATCGGAGAGACTCGGCAAGGGATCGACGTCCCCGTTCTGGACCGTGAAGACGAGGATCGGGTCGTCGCCGCTTATGAAATCGGCGAGGGCCCGGTTGACGAGGTTCACCCCGGACGAGTCCAGGTCGGCGGGCACCATGACGCCGAGGGTCCTTTCCAGTGAAACGTTCGCATAGGTCAGGATGGGGAATGGGCCTTCCGGCTTGTCCTTGCGTTCGACCGTGATGATCCCGGATATCGACCAGTCGTGATCGTGGCTGAATTGCGTGATCCCGTAGGAAACGCTGACGAGGACGGCCCTCGAAATGTCCGACCGTGACATTCCGTTTTCGGTCAGGAGGTCGTCGAGTTTCCTGCCGAAGTTCACTTCGGCGGGCGTTATGAAGCTCGCCAGGAGTTCCATCTCGGAGAAGTCGGCGCAGCTTTCCTCCGTCAAGACGATTTCGAGTGATTTCTTCTTGAGCAGGCAACTCGATATGCCGATGATCAACAAAGCCGTCAAGCTCGAGACGATGATCCTTTTCACCTTGTTCACGTCTCCTTTCAGTTGCCGAATGCCAAGCCGAGCGAGAAACTGCGTTGAGCGGCGATGTTGTATTCAGCGTTCAAGTCCAGGATTGCGAAGTCGAGCGAGAGCCCCAACGTGAGATGAACCGTCCGCGTGGCCGGAAAAAGGAGCTCCACGTCGATGGGGGTTCCCGTGCTTTCGCTCTTGTAGTTTGCACTCATGGAGAACCTGTCCACGGAAAGTCCCGCGTATGGTTCCATGCCGATGAGACCGCTCTTGAGGCGCCTGCCCGCCTGCACGCCGAAGCTCAGGGCGGACGAAGATATCAAATCGCCGCCGAGGCTGAAGCTCTGGTAGAAGAAGCCGGCGGCCAGGTCCAGCGGAAAGCCGGCGGGAAAGTGCTGCGAGAGGTTGTGGCGGATTCCGAATCCGATCAACTTTATGTCCCCGATCTCCACGTCCCCGGTGTTGACGGCGAAGTAACGGACGAGAGCCTCCGTTCCTCCCAACGAGGAGATTCTCACTTGCGGCACGGCGAGGGCGAACGAATGGAGGCTGAAACCGCCTGGAAAGGCGAAGCTGGTCCCGCCGTCCCCGATGACGATCTTGGCGTCACCGGGACCCACGACGGTCGGAGCGATCACCTGTTGCAGGGGCGAGAAGTTTCCCTCGGTGGAAGCGAGGAAGGTTTCATCGTCGGCCCCGAAGATCACCGACATCATCCGGAGTTCTATGTTCAAGTGGAATCCCGACGTCGGCACGTAGGCGGAATGAAACAGACCGTCGTTGAGGTCGGCTCCGAATGCGTCCGCGAGGGGCTGGAGATACCCGGTCGCGTTTGCGCCCGTATAGGCCTTGAGTTGATTCTCGATCTGGGCATGCGAGGGAACGGCGGATGCCAGCACGATGATAGCGGCGCTCGCAACCAGGAGTGACAGGCGGCTCAGAGTCATCTTTTTCCTCCTTGGTCCATTGATCGGCAATGGAAATAATAACTTTAATCTTTCTCGCAGGGAAGGTAAAGTCGTACGGAAAATCGAAAAGGAGGAAGCACCCATGATCGTCGTACTAGTGCAATTTGTGATCCTCATGCTGGCAAGTGTTCCGCTGAGTGCCCAGGAATCACCTTCGTTTGCCGATAATTTCGAGAACCGGACGATGCGGATAGATTATCACCACGCCGCGGATGCGAAGCGCGAATTCATAACGCTCGATAAGATATACATATACGGCACCTGGGCGGGAAGCACGACCCATCTCCTGGACGAGCTGGGTTACGGGGCGTATTGCTGCAAGATCTACGATGCGGCAAGCGGCAATCTCTTGTATTCCAAAGGATTCGACAGTTATTGCAAGGAGTACATGACGAGTCGCATGGCGAAGGAAGGGACGATGAAGACCTTTCACGAGTCCGCTCTCGTTCCGCTGCCCCGCAAAGAAGTGTTCTTCTCTCTCGAAAAGAGAAGCAAGGATGGCATCATGCACGAGATATTCCGTTGCAGGATCGATCCCGAGGACGTGAACATAATCAAGGACGAGGGAGTGGATGAATCGGTCAAGGTATTCAAGAGCCTCTACAACGGGGACCCGCATCGAAAGGTGGACGTCGCCTTCGTCGGCGAAGGGTACACGGCCGAAGAGGAGACGAAGTTCAGAAACGATCTGAAACGGTTCACGGACGTCTTCTTCGCGCGGGAGCCTTGCCGGTCTTCCAAGAAGGATTTCAACGTCTACGGCGTGTTCAAGCCCTCCCAGGAAAGCGGAACGGACGAACCGAGGCACGGATCCTTCCGGAACACCCTGCTCGGCACCACGTTCAACTCGCTGGGTTCGGAGAGGTATCTTCTCACCGAGGACAACAAGACGTTGCGCGACGTCGCGGGCAGGGTGCCCTACGACGCGATATACATAATGGTGAACCACAACCGGTACGGGGGCGGGGGGATCTACAACCTGTACTGCACGTTCACGACCGACAACCAGTGGAGCGAGTACCTGATGGTTCACGAGTTCGGGCATTCCTTCTTCGGTCTCGCCGACGAATATTACACTTCTAGCGTCGCGTACGAGGATTTCTACCCGAAGGGCTACGAGCCGGTGGAACCCAATATAACCGCCCTCCTCGATCCCGAAAACGTCAAGTGGAAGAGCCTTCTCACGAAAGGCATCGAGATACCGACGCCCTGGGAGAAGGAGCAGTACGACGAGGCGGACCTCGCCTGGCAGGAAGAGCGAAGGAAGCTCAACGATGAGATAGCGCGATTGCGGCGCGAGGGTGCTCCTGAGGACGAGGTGAGAGCACTCCAGCGCAAGTACGACGAAATGGATCGCAGGCATTCCGAAGAGATGCACGAGTTTCTGCGCAAGAGCAGGTATTTCGGAAAGGTCGGTGCTTTCGAAGGAGCGGGTTACGCCTCGAAAGGACTCTACCGGCCCATGGTGGATTGCATAATGTTCACGAAAGGTTCGCCGGTCTTCTGCAAGGTCTGCGAGGAAGCCATGAAAAGGGTCATCCGCAATTACACCGAATGACGGAGGTCGAAGCGGCTTCTACTTTTCACCGTCGCCGCCGCGCGCGATCTCTCCAAGGTGGATGTGATTGCGCCAGAGGAAAAAGAAACCCAGGATGGTCACGGGGAGAAACTGGGTCGCGTGATATATCACGGAGAAAGCGAGGGCCGAAGCCTTGCTCACCCCGAAGAGCCCCAGGCCCAGGACGCACGCGTACTGGGTCGTTCCTATGAAGGCGGGGGCGGACGGTATCATGGAGCCCAGGGATATGAGGACTATGAGCAGGACGCTCGCCAAGTAGGGAAGATCGAGACTCAAGGCTCCGAAACACGTGTACACGGCTAGGAGCGCCATCAGCCATACGGGAATCGAGGTCAGGATCACGGCGGGAAGAGCCCTGCGGTCGGAGAGGACCTCGAGGCCCTCGAGAAACGCTACGCACATCGAGCTTACCCTCGAGCCTATGCCGCCCGGGAGCAGACCGCATGCTTTTTCGATCAACCGGACGGCGTGATCACTCTTCCGCTTGAAGAGGAATAGTACGAGCAACAGCAGGACGTTGGCCGCCAGGATCCAGTAGCCTCCCGTCTGCAGCCACTTGACTCCCGTGTGATGAATGAGAGCGATCCAGAGAAGGACCAGGAGGGCGAAGACATCTACTATGCGCTCGTATACTATGGTTGCGAAGGCGGAAGAAGTGCTGATGCCTTCGATTCTCCCCAGCGCGTAGGCGCGAACCAGTTCTCCGAGGCGGGCGGGCAGGAGATTGTTGGCCATGTACCCGATCATGGTCGCCGAAAACAGTCTCGAGGTTCTTACATTCTTCACGTGTCGCAGCATGAACCGCCAACGGTAGGCGCGGAGATAGTGTCCGAAGAGGGACAGGGCGATCACCGGAGCCAGGTAGGAGTAGCGGGCGCCTTTGAGCGCCGTTGCGAACTCGTTCCATTCTATGTGCTGCAGGGCTAGGTACAGGAAGGCGGCGCTGAAGGCGATGCCGAGGGAGATCTTGACGAGGTGATTCCCGGATCCGCCCGGCGTGGAACCGGATCCGCCCCTTGCAGCAATGTTCCGTGCCTTGCCCATCAGAGCCCCCATCGTTTCCTGACGGCCTCCGGCGGAGTCACTCGAGGCGCGGCGATGAACATCTCGTACCAGACTTGAAAGCACATGAGTCCCCACAGCGCGTAACCGTGGTCGCGTTTCCGGTTTTGGTGTTCAGCCAGCATGGTATCGACGAAGTCCATGTCGAAAAGCCCTGTCGCGCCCAGCCTTTCCCTGGAGAGAACTTCGCGCGCCAAACGATTGAGCTCCCCCGCCAACCAAACATTTACAGGGACGTTGAAACCCGCCTTCCTGCGATACAGGACGTCGGAAGGGAGAACGCCTTCCAGCGCCTTCTTGAGAATGTACTTCTTGATCCTCTTCTTGAATTTCATGGAAGAAGGTATCCTCGCCGCCAGCTCCACCAGCTCGTGGTCGAGGAAGGGGACGCGGGCTTCCAGGGCGTTCGCCATCGTCATCCTGTCCACTTTGGCCAGCATGTCCGCCGGCAGGTAAAATCGCGTATCCACGTAGAGCATGCGGTTCAAGGGATCGTCGGTGCCGGAAGCGGCGAAGTAGTGCTTGTAGAGTTCCGGCGTCCTGACCGGAGCGAGTCGCTCCCTGACGTCGTCACTGTAGAGTCTGCTCTTGGCAGTCTCCGAGAAAATCACCCGCCACCAGAAGTGGGCTTCTTCGGCGTCGAGTTCCGCTCCTTCGACGAAACGCTTGGCCTTGAAGTCGAAACTCACCTTGGTCAGGGAGACGGGCAACGCGTCGACCGCTTTCTTGACTATGTGCCTTCTGAACCAGGCGGGCAGGCGCCTGTACATCTTGCGCACGTAATAGGCGTTGTACGTGTCATAGCCCGCGAAGACCTCGTCTCCGCCGTCTCCGGTGAGGACCATGGTGACCGATTCGCGCGCGAACTTGGCGAGGAGGTACACGGGAATCATGGAAGAATCCGCCAGGGGATCGTCCGCGTGCCAGATGAGCGTCTCGAGGAGCGAAACGACGTCCGGGGATACTTCTATCTCGTGGTGATCGCAGGCGAAGCGTTCCGCTATCATGCGGGCGTAGCGGGCTTCGCTGAAACTCTTCTCCTTGAAGTCTATCGAGAAGGTCGAGACGGGCCCGTCCAGGATATCCGCCATGTAGGCCGTCACCGCGGATGAATCTATCCCCCCGCTCAGGAAAGCGCCGAAAGGCACGTCGCTCACCAAGTGGGATTCCACGCAGCTCCTCAGCTTGTCTGCGACCTCGTCCGCCCACTTCCGCTCGTCGAGCGAATGATCCTCGTCGAACCGAAGATCCCAGTATGAGTGAAGCTCGATCCCCTCCGGGGAGCAGACGAGGTACTGTCCGGGAAGGAGTTGGTGGACGTTTTCCACGAGAGTGAACGGAGCGGGGACGTAGTTGAGGGAGAGGTAATGGTGAAGCCCTTCGTGGGACAACCGCCTGGAGACGGCCGGGTGGGCGAGGATGGATTTGAGCTCGCTCGCGAAGACCAGCATCCCTTTCTGGTCGGTGTAATACAAGGGCTTTATGCCCAGCCTGTCCCGGGCGACGAAGAGCTTCTTGTTCTTCTCGTCCCAGACGGCGAGCGCGAACATCCCCTGGAGTTTTTCGACGCAAGCCGCTCCCTCTTCCTCGTAGAGGTGGACGATCACTTCGCAATCGCTTCGCGACGAGAACTTGTGTCCCTTCGCCTCGAGATACCCGCGCAATCGGGGGAAATTGTATATCTCGCCGTTGCATATCACGGCTATGGAACGATTCTCGTTGTAGAGCGGCTGGTGCCCGGATTCGGGATCTATGATTATCAGCCGGCGCATCGCGATGCCGAGCGGGCCGTCGACGTGGCTTCCCGAATCGTCCGGTCCGCGATGGGTGAGCAGGTCGTTGATGCGGCCGAGCAGCCCGGGATCGACCGGCTCGTCATTGCGATACGAGTAGATTCCGCAGATGCCGCACATCTATGGTTGCTTTCTCTCCGTGTATCTCCGCTCCCTGCGGAGCGAGGATATCTGATCGGCCAGGAGGCCGAAGAAGAACACCATCACGGAGGATACGAGCAGGAAAAGGGATGCCATGGAGAGCCCCCGTCCCATCAGCAGGTACCTGAGCCCCCAGGCCACGCCGAAAAGGAAAAGAAAGATGCTCGCCGGGCCGAAGACCCGGAAAGGATCGAGCAGTGTGGTCAGCCTCAGGACGAGCAGCACCGTGTCCATTCCGTCGCGCAGGGGCCTGACGGTGCTCTTGCCGACGCGTTTCTTCACGGTGATGGGAACGAAATCCACTTCGTAACCCTCCCTGAGGATGATGAGAGTCGTCGTCGTGGATGCCGAGAAGCCGTTCGGAAGCAGATGCAGGTACTCCAGGAGCACGTCGCGCTTTATGGCTCTCAAGCCGCAGTTGAGATCGGGAATTCGCATCCTTGCCAGGTAGTTGGCGAGAAGGCCGAGAAGTTTCTTGCCGCCCTTGCGCGAGAAAGGAGCGTACGACTTGCTCGTCCTGCTTCCGAAGGCGGCTTCGATGCCCCTCGCTCTGTCCATGACCCTTTCGATGTCCATGGGGTCGAACTGGTTGTCCGCGTCGAAGAATACGACGTATTCGCCTCTCGCCTCCAGAACTCCGGTCTTGAGTGCGGCCCCGTATCCCTTGTTCCTGCGGTGGCGGTACACCACTGCGCCGGTCTTTTCCGCGAGGTCTGCGGTCCCGTCCGTCGAACCGTCGTCTACTACGATCAATTCGTAGGATCGATCGCTTTTCTCCATCATGTCCTGGATGCCTTGTATCGCGGCTTCGATGCCGCCCGCTTCGTTGTATGCGGGCACTATTATCGATGCGTCCGCAGCGCCGCCGTTCGTCTTTCCATCCATCAGTCGTTGCTCCCGGTTTTTTCGTTGGAGGTTGCGCCCGCAGCCCGGACGCAAGCCGATTTGTTCACCTTGTAAAGAGTCGTCTCCCCGGCTGAATACACCGCGGTGAAGATGCTCGGATAGCGGTCGAACTTGTCCCTGCCGGCGGAATCCACGAGTCGCCGCCTCAGCATCGTATCCGTCTTCATCTTCGCCTCCCCCTCCCTGACTACCACGTAGACCTCTTCCTCGATGGCCGCAAGGGCTTCGAACGTCGCGGAGTCGATGTCGCCCTTGGAGAAGAGAACGTCGCGCACGTGGCGTCTCCTTTGCATCTCGACGCGATCGTAGCCCCAAAGCCGTGCATAGTAATCGATTCCCCAATAGTAACGCCTGGGGCCCTCGACGAGCAAGGAAACCCTGTCGCCGCTGTCTATGATGAGGGCGTCCCTCGGCGTATTCTCCCTTATCCAAGTGGCGAGCAGCTTCTCGGTTCCGCGCTCCGCCCGGACGGAAGGAGTCCGGTAATAGCCGACGGCGGCTATTATGTTGGCGGGCGCGAGAAGGAGCAGAAGCATCACGATCGCCCGCGTCCGGCCCGACGGGCTGCTTTTCGCGTCTAGATAGTAATCTGCGAGAGTCCAGCCGCCCACGACGGCCAGCGGGTAGAAGACGAAGAAGGGGAACTTGTCGAACGTGTTCGGCCCGGGGAGGTTTATCACGAGACAAAACGCGGTGATCGCGGCCGTGGCGAAGACTAGGTAGAGGTGCGCCGAGAAGCGGTCGGCCCGAAGCCGCTTCGCCTGGAAAGCGGCGAGAAACAGGGCGAGAGCGCAGGATATGAGTATACCGCCTGTCTTGGCGAGCGAGACTCCCAGGGGGATCACGTTGTCCTTTTCCTTGTAGCGCATGATTTCATAGAGGTACGGGGACATCGCGGCCAGCGCCGCTGTTCCCAGGGCCAGAAGCGTCCATATTCGAGCCTTGGAGTAATCTTCGGCCTTCCTCGGCCATGCGAACAGAGCCATGGAACCGCCGTAAAGTCCCACGAGCATGATGAAACCTACGGCCGGATGGAAGGCGAGAAGTCCGAGGAGGGCAGCTCCGGCCGGGACCAGGTCCTTCTTGCCTCCCCCGGAGAGGAATCCGACTACTCCCAGCCAGAACGCGGCCATGAAAGCCAGGCCCAGCGAGAAAGGAGTGGAGACGATGAACTTGTCGAGGAAGAAGACCTGGTTGTTGTAGACCTCGAGGAACTTTCTCACGGTTATGATGTTGAGAGGCGACAGGGAGAAGATGTTCGTTATCTCCGCCATGCCCCTGACCGATCCCGTGAAGGCCCGCAGGAGCTTCAAGGGGAAGAACGCCCAGAAGACCGCGTTCAAACCGAAAACGGCCAAGAGTACGGACGAGAAGCCGTGTTCGAATGTTCCTTTTCCTCTCCTGAGGCGAAGCGAGCATAGAAAGCTCGCAAGCACGAAGATCACCAGCGCATGCAGGTTTATGAGCGGCATCACCTTGAAAGGCTCGATGCTAGTGGCCTTCCAGAGTATGTAGACGAGCACGTGGTAGAGCCACATGTATTGGAGCGGAAACCCTGCGAAGTAGGGATCCTCGGGTGGTATGCCGAAGCCGTCTATCTGGTGTACGATCGCCGCATGGAACCACGCATCGGAAAAAGTCCGCCACCACTCGCTGGTGAGGGGAAGATAACCCACGAACAACAGCAGGGCGGCGGTGAAGACCGCCAGAACCATAGCCTGGGAGCGATCGAGAATGCGCTTGGGGCGTTCTCCCTTGACGAGCGCGGAAGCGATGCCGGCCGCAGCGAACGCGGCGGCCAGGATCCGCAACGACGCGTCGGTCTTCACTCCAGCGAGAAGGAGCAAGGTGAAAAGCAGCGTCGAGACGACCGGACTCACGACCAGCGCGCTCGCGACGATCTTCAAGCGGGATTCCCGCCTGAAGACGAACAGGCCCAGGGAGAGACCGGGCAGGATCATGAGGACGGCATAGGCGCAGACGGCCCTCAGCGGGGCCGGCCCCGGGACCAGAGTCGCAAAGAGCGAGACCAGCAGGACTGCAGCCATGAAGATTATTCGTGGTCCGAGATTCTTCATGTCGGAAGTGCGGATGGACGAATTTTTCCTTCCCTCGAGAACCCACACGGATACGCAAGGTTCACGCCAGCGGGTCCCGGTGACAAGGGCGAGTGCAAATCATTTTCTCCCCGCATTCTAGGGGCATGGGGCGGCGGGGGCAAATCCTATTTGCCGGGCCTGGCCGGCCGGTTTCCATGAATCAGGTGTTGATATTTTCGGCGTCCTGCGGGATCATCGGGTCATGAACAACGTCGCATGCGTGGTTTCCCTGGTACTGTCTTCTTGCTTTCTAATCAACATGTTTTCCTGTTCGCAACAAAAGAAAGCGGATCTCGTCATCCTCGGCGGCAAGATCTATACGCTCGAGGAGGGCGATTCGGTAGTCGAGGCGGTGGCCGTCCGGGACGGAAGGATCGTCTTTGCGGGCTCCGACGAGGGTGCCGCGGGTTTCGCGGGCCCCGCGACCGTGAGGATCCGTCTCGAGGGCGAGACGGTTCTGCCGGGCCTCGTCGACGCCCATGCTCACATATCGGGCCTGGGGCGGGCCCTATCGGAATTGAATCTGGTGGGCACCGATTCACCCGCCCGCATAAGGGAGATGGTCCTGGAGCGGGAGGCGACGGAGGAAGGGGAAGGATGGATCTCGGGGCGGGGGTGGGATCAGAACGATTGGGCGGTCGAGAGATTTCCCACGTGGAAGGACCTCGAAGGGACCGAGAGTCGCCCCGTGGCGCTGAGGCGCATAGACGGGCACGCCGTATGGTTAAATCGAAAGGCCATGGAGATCTGCGGCATAAGCTCGGCCACTCCCGATCCCGAGGGAGGGGCGATAATAAGAGACGAGAAAGGGGAGCCCACGGGGATCCTCCTGGACAACGCCGCGGAACTCGTGACGTCGAAGATGCCAGAGCCGACGCGGGCCGAGAGGACCGCATGGATAAAGAAAGCCTTGAAAGAGATAAACCGTAACGGGCTGGTAGGAGTGCACGACGCGGGAGTGGACGGACGGACGTTGGAGATCTACAGGCATCTTGCCGCAGCCGGGTCGCTCAGCGTGCGCGTGAACGCCATGATCGATCCCGCGGATGAGGGGCTGCTGGAATCGACTCTCGCCCGTGGGCCCAGCGACGAATTCGATCACCTGCTTGTCATCCGCTCGGTGAAGCTGTTTGCGGACGGCGCTCTCGGGTCCAGAGGGGCGGCCCTTCTCGAACCTTACAGCGACAGGCCTGATCAACGAGGACTCCTCGTCACTCCCAGGGACGAACTCGCCAGGATCACGGAGGCCGCTCTCGATCATGGGTTCCAGGTCTGCATCCACGCCATCGGCGATGCAGCCAACCGTACGGCCCTGGATGTCTTCGAGGAGGCTCTTGAAAAACACCCGAGCCGGGATGCCAGGCTCAGGATAGAGCACGCTCAGGTCGTGTCACCGCAAGACGTCGAGCGCTTCGCGAGGCTCGGCGTGATCGCCTCCATGCAGCCTACGCATGCCACCTCGGACATGGATTGGGCGGAGGAAAGACTTGGAAGAGAGAGGATCGAGGGGGCTTACGCCTGGAGAAAACTGATACGCAGCGGTGCGACGATCGCCTGCGGTTCGGACTTTCCCGTTGAGGACGTGAACCCGCTCAAAGGGATATACGCCGCCGTTACCAGGAAAAGCCCCGAAGGCGATCCGCCCGGCGGCTGGTATCCCGAGGAATGCATGACGATCCAGGAAGCCGTCCGGGGTTTCACTATCAACGCCGCCTATGCACAGTTCGCCGAGCGAATACGTGGAACCATAGCGGTGGGCAAGCTGGGCGATTTCACCATACTGGACAGGGACATCTTCAGCTGCCCGTCCGCCGAGATTCTCGATGCCAGGGTGGTCTACACCATCGTCGGCGGGCGGATCGTGTACGAAAGAGAAGAACCGCGGCCATGATCGCCGCGGTTCCTTTCCTGTCGTCGAATTCAGTTCCCTTCGAATGTTTCTTACTCGTACAGTGATTTCACCTTGCCCCAAGTGGTGTTCTCGACCGGTATGTTTACGGGGCAGAAGACCGATGTCATCCCGATGGCGTAGATGAACTGCAGGTCGGGATACCTGGTGGCCCTGAGATAACCGGATACCGGATGCGCGGTCACGACGATTGGCGAGTCGTCGTTGCACATCGAGCAGAAGTAATTGATGGTGGCCAGCTTGATCGGCTGGAATCCGTTCTGGGGAATGCTCCAGACCTCCGAAATACCGCTGGGCGTGTCTCCGATTTTCAAGTCGGAAGCCGGAATGTCACCGAGCCACGATATTCCCGCCGGATAGCTTACGGCGTACTCTATACCCACGATGTAGGTGTTGAAATTGCGTGCCACGACGTACGCCGAGTCGATCGTTCCCAGCGCACAGACCTTGGTCTGCTGGAGATAGTACTTGTCGAAGAAGACCTGCACTACCGGCGCCTGGGCGAAAGACTGAACCGCGCCGACGCCGATGATCAAGACGACGACCAGTGATGCTAGCATTTTTTTCATGCCGTCCTCCTTCCGTGTCTGCCTGCGATGATAAGTTCGTCGCTCATCTTTCGAACCCCAAGCCGGGAACCGCGGGACCGCCTGCCGGGCTGCCGCGGTCGAGATCCGAATCCTTTGCAACACTTCCCGCTGGATGCTACTATCGTGCCAACGCGACGCTGCGATCAGGGCAAGGAAAAACAAGCCCCCAACGCTTGATATTGCACATTAAATGGCATTTGTATCTGTATGCGGTGCTGTTACTTGCAGATATTGTTGGCTTGTGCGTGAGGCGCGTCTCGGGATTGGGGATGCCATGGGGTGCCGAAATCCGGGGGAAACATGTGCATAGTGCAATCCGCACGAGCAGGGAAGCAGGGACTGGAATAGTGAGACGACGATGATCCGTAAAGCAGGTTTTTCTCTACCGGTATTCCTTGCAATGTATCTCTAGGGTGCTCGGATTCGGTCAGGCGATTGAAAAAGAGGCGCAAGCAACTGGAGCGTAAGAACGAGGTCCTTGCCGACAGCGCGGACTACTACCAAGCGGAGTACGAGAAGGGGTGCGAGCACGTGGTGGGACTCATGGAAACAAGATGAGAGGGTTCACAAAGAGGCTTCATGCCCTAAAAGCTTTGCAAGCACCGGCGGCCATGGTTATCTTGTCTTTGTAGAGGTGATATGAAAATCGGCCCCTTGCGAGGTGAATAGATGAATGGAAAATGGACATACTGGGTCGGCGCGGTTCTCGTCGTCTGCGCGGCGGCATGGACAGGCTCGGCGAAGGAAGAGCAAATGAAATACAAGAAACTCACGGCGGAGGAAAAGAGAGTTATCGTGGACAAAGGCACGGAACCCGCTTTTTCCGGCATGTACAACGACTTCAAGGGAAAGGGAACATACACTTGCAAACGTTGCAGAGCGGCGCTCTATCGCTCGGAGGCCAAATTCGATTCTCATACCGGTTGGCCGAGTTTCGACGACGAGATAGAGGGAGCGGTCGAGAGAAGGCAGGAGCCGGACGGGAGGAGAACCGAGATCCTTTGCGCGAATTGTGGAGCGCACCTGGGGCATGTATTCACGGGGGAAGGGTTCACCTCCAAGGACGTCAGGCATTGCGTGAATTCGATTGCTCTCCAGTTTGTGGCTGATGAAGAGGCGAAGGGTCGGAAGGCCTATTTCGCCGGTGGTTGTTTCTGGGGCGTGGAATACTTCCTGGAGAACGCCAAAGGCGTGATATCCACGCGCGTCGGATTCATGGGGGGCGATACTGAAAAGCCCTCGTACCGGGAGGTCTGTGCCGGAACGACGGGGCATGTGGAGACGGTGGAAGTAGTCTATGATCCGTCGAAGACGAGCTATGAAGAACTGGCCAGGCTCTATTTCGAGATCCACGATCCCACCCAGAAAGGGCGGCAAGGGCCGGATATCGGCGAACAATACAGCTCGGTTGTTTTCTATGCGAGCGAAGAAGAGCGGGAGGCGGCGGAGAAATTGATTGAATTACTGAAGAAAAAGGGATTCGATATCGCGACCAGGCTCGAACGAGCCGGCGGCTTCTGGGAAGCCGAAGAGTATCACCAGCACTACTACGACAAGACTGGAAAGACTCCATATTGTCACGCTTATGTGAAGAGATTCTGATCTGAAAACGGTATGAGCTTCATCGACATCTCGAATAGGGGAGTTCCGGAGAGACTTGCCAAGATCAGGAAGTCCATGGGTTGGAGCCAGGCCGAGCTGGCGGATAGGGCCGGGATAAACACCAGAACGATCTCCGACATAGAAAACGGATATCGCACGAAGGTCCAGGAGAAGACATTATTCCTCATAGCTTCAGCCCTGGACATCACGCTGGAAGAATTACTGAGCGAACCCGAAGAACCCACCCCTCGCCACACGCAGAGCGGCTACCTCGGTGATCCCGGGGCAGGCGGCCGGAAGCAGACATCTGTCAGTAGAATAAAGGTGCTCTTGCTTTCTGTTCTCATCGTTACATCCGTGATTATTTATAAGGCATATAGTAAGCTGTCGGTTTCACGGGCCAGGTGGGAGATCCGGGGAAAGTCTATTGCTGTTTATGACGGCGTGTTCGGATTCAAGCTGTGGGAAGAGCAATACGCTTCCAATTTGAGTTTTTGGAAAAGGGTCATCTGGCGGGGGCGGCCGGCGATGCTTTACGGGCTCGACGCCGAAGGATCGGACGGGGGACGCGTTTTCATAAAAGACATTCGAACGGGAAAGGATCTGTTCGTAGCCGAGGCGGATGCGCCCGCGTTGGATTGCGTTTTCGGTGGCGCGGTCCTGAGTGCAGGCGGATTCACCGCCAGGAATGCATCGCTCGGTGACATATGCGGAGACGACGAGCCCGAGTTGGTAATACGTTACATTCATGGCAGGTATTATCCGAGCTTCATCTCGTTCTACGACTCCAGCCGGAGGAGGATCGGAACATACTATCACTTCGGGCATTTCAACGACGTCCATCTTGACGACATAGACGGCGACGGCAAGATGGAGGTGTTGGTGGCGGGAACGAACAACATGCCGGTGTACAAGGGTGCGACTTTGCTTTTGATAGACGATGAGTTCGGCGAGGGAGCATCGGTAGATACTTTTGTTACGTCGAGATGCAAAATCGAAGATGCGGCTGAAATAAGGATAGTGTTCCCCAACTTCAACGAAGCCATCATGGATCTGCTCGATGTGGAGAGGATAAGAGCGACGTTCATAAAGACGTCCCTCAATGCGATGGGAAACCCGATCATCACGATCGCCGTAGGTGCTCCGGAATTCAACTTGATCGTTGCTTTGGACAAGGAGCTTTATCCGGTATCTTGTAGTCTTTCCGATAATCTGGCTGTATTGCTGCGCAAGCTGCCTCCTTCCAGGCGTCCCCCGGATGGCTATTTCAAGAAGTGGTTATCAGGGTCTATTCGCTTCGAACGCGGGCAATTGGCTTCGAAAGAACACGTGTTGGCCACGCCATGAAGCGCGTCTCAGGTTGATAGAACGATCTAAAGCCTTTTATCCATAGCCGCTTCAGGTCATATCAGACTATTTCCAACTAACTCACTTGCTGCAATTCACAATCTCCAGCTAAGTAATAGATGTATTTCGCCATTCCTGGGATTGAGGTTCGATACAGTGCCCGTCGGAGAAAGGGGGAGACCGGCAAATGTCAAGATTTGCGTGGTGCTCGTTGTTTGTGATTGCACTGATAGTAGTGTGTGTTCAAGCGTTCAGCATGAGTTTTGCTGATCTCGTATTGCAGGGGAATCCTGTGCATCTTGGGGATACTTATAACTCGGTGTGGAGTTCTTGTTCGCCGCAGGTTCCATTTGATCCGCTTGGAGAATGTTACACAGTTTAATTTTATCTCACGAATGAGCAGGCGGATTCTCTAAGGTTTCTGCTGGTAAAAAGCAGTGGTGCCTCGTCTGATACTTCGGGAAGCGTTTATTTTGACAATAGTTTCTTGGGCTATCTGCCAAGCGCAGCGATCGGCGCAAGGTGTGATTTCCATGCGGACTATTACTTCATACCATACTATATGCGCCAAGTGGGCCCTCATGAAGTCAGGATCTGCACCTCGATTCACAATTACAAGACCGGTCCGGAATTGGATGACATGGCCTTCTATGATTTGCGTTTGGTTGCAGATACGAATGGTATTCCACCGGTCCCCACGCAAAGGATGAGTTGGGGGAAGATTAAGAGTGAATACTTGAAGTAAGCCAGCACAAGCCTCGACGCAAGATAGCCGGTCTTATCCCCTGGGGAGAAAAACATGCATGCGACCTCTCGTTTGTCCCGCGCCGGGCTGGCCGCGGCTCTTCTATTGTGTCTCATACCGGTTCATTCCAGTTCATCCGGCCATCAGCCTATAGGTAGGCCTACCCGAAATAGAACCGTATCGAATATCTCAACGTATCGATATGACAATGAATACAGCCTGCTGGCCTCGTGGCGTTACGGCGCCTGCCGCTCGGTCGCGGCCATGGGAGACACCGCACTCGTGGGCAACGGCGGCGTCCTCGAGATTGTCGATTTCTCCGATCCTGCGTTTCCTGAAAAAATCGGCGAGGTGGTTACGCCGGGAATGATCAGGGATATCGCCGTAGCGGAAAGCTGGGTTTATATAGCCGACGGTGTAGCCGGGCTATTAGTGGTAGATATTCACGATCCGACCTCTCCACAGATCGTATGGAGCTGGGATTTTCCCGGCTACTACTGCAATGACGAGGTGTTATCCGTAAAGATAGATACGGACGGCTTTCTCTATTTTCTCTCCAGGCTCGGGGTATCGAGAGTCGACATCAGCAACCCGGCAAGTCCCTCGATAGTGCATGTATATGGTGGAGGCGGCATAGATATCGGTTTTGCCGTGGGAAACGGGTATGTGTACATATCCGGCTACGACGACATGGGCCCCCCGCAGTTTACGATCCTGGATATTGCTAGCGGAGATGCGCTGGTTCAATCGATCGGACCAGAGGCATCTGACATCGAGTATTACTCAGATTATCTCTACTGCAATAATCGCTATCGTTATAATAGCGTGATCATCGATGTGTCCGACCCGCCGGACTTTAGTAAAGCCAGTCACGCTGTTGCTGAATTCGAGTATTCGAATGCTATCGAGGTATCCTCGGGCATTGCTTTCGCAGGGACTTCCACCGGCCTTTCGATCTACGAGATAACCGACCCGTTGGTACCTACGTTCGAGTCGAGTCTTGCATTCAGTCCGGTTTATGATATGATTATCGCGGACGAGAGGCTCTATGCAGCCTGCGGCGAAAAGGGAGTAGTCGCGGTGTCGATTGATGACTTGAATAGTCCCTTTGTCCTGGGCAGGTACGAGGTCCCCGGCATCCTGCGGGATGCCTATGCAGACAGTGCTCATGTGCTGATCGCCGCTGGCAGGACTTTGCGGGTTCTCGACCGGGATGAAGAGGGTGAGCTCCGTGAAGTAGGCCGCCTCGATCTCGGACGGACAGTCCAGTGCGTCTACGAGGTCGGCTCTGTCGCTTACGCGGGCACGCAGGACGGAGTGTTCCTGGTGGACATCGCGACACCGGGTGCGCCGACGACCATCGATTCGCTGGCGATGGGAGATGTTGCGGCCATAGATGGAAACGGCGAGAATCTTTTCGCCCTTGGGGACGTGCTTTCGGTTCTGGATGCGAGCAATCCTATCTATCCGATTGTGCTCAACACTTTGCCGGGCGGGATATACCTGGATGTGCAGGGTTCCCTCGTCGCCGTCGGCGATTACTCCAGCCTGAAGGTTTATGATCTCGCCGATGCATCTTCGCCGGCGGAGCTGTACTCCACCTCCCTTTTCGGAGGGCACGGCTTCGCCTTGTCGGACGAATTTTTCATCTACGGCGATGCATATGGTGTTTATTCCAGGAATCTGTTCACGGGTGAAGAATTCTGCATAGCCTGCGGATGGGGAGGACCGTGGAGGTTCGGGTCGATTGCCGCAGGCATGAGGAGGGTGTATTTCGAATACTTCAGTAGTGCCATAGGGGGATTGTACAAGACGCCGGAAATCGGTGTCAGCGATCCCTCGAAGGATTCATATCCGGATGGATGCCTGGGAGCGATCCAAAGAGTTCCAACTTATTCCAGCAAGTTGCACGTCTTCGACGATCTTCTCTACGACGCCGACGACGAGGCAGGGTTGCTCGTGTATGGGGCTCCCGGCGGTTTCTTCGCGCTCGCGAGTTCGCCGGACAGGTACATCGATGCTTTCTCGCAGATACCCTACGATACGCTGGGCGGCTTCAAGATTCTCTGTGCTTCTTCCCAACCTACGGGATACGTGGTCGAATTGAAATCGCCCGATTTGTCGATCCAGGTGGGCGGCGGCGCTTTTTCGCACAGCGTGATCGAGACTACTGTTATGGCTCCAGGGGATTCGTTCAGCATGTCTCCGGTGGTGGTGTCGATTCCGGAGATCAGCGCACGGTTGGAAACCGATATCTCATGCATAGTTCATCCCGTCGAGTATCCTGGGCTTTCAGATACCGCCGCGATCCATATGGCTATCGATCCTCCCGTGGCGACCGCCTTCGTCGCCGCCGAGGCCGCGGCGAGCGAAGGCGGATGCCTGATACGGTGGAGAGTGAGCGACCCTTCTCAGGTTGCAACTTTCGACATCCTTCGAAGCATCGACCGCACAGAGCCCGCCCGATGGGAACTCATAGCGGACAACCTCGAGCCGGCAACTGTATCCTACCTGGACGCCGGTTATCCGCGGGGCGAGGATCTGCTGTACAGGATCGCAGCGAACATGGAGGATGGGGATAGAATACTCTCCAGGCCCATCGGCCTCCATCTCGCAAAGGGAAAGCTAGCTCTGTACGCCAACCAGCCCAATCCTTTCAATCCTTCTACGAAGATCGCTTTCCGGGTGCCTCGAGCAGGACACGTCGAGCTTAAGATCTATTCAGCGGAGGGAAAGCTCGTAGCCACGTTGATCGACGGCGACATGACCGAGGGGTATCACTCTATCGAGTGGAACGGGTCGAACGACCTGGGGCAGCCCGTCGGTTCGGGTATATATTTCTGCCGCCTCCGAACGCTCAAGCAAGAGCGCGTGCGGAAAATGGCGCTTGTCAAGTGATGATGGACGGATTGGAGCCTTGCTCTTTACATTTGTTGTGCTCAAGGGTTGTTAATCTCATGTAGTCTCATTTTGAATGAATTATCATTTGCTTCCCGATTGGCTGATCACTGTCTCGGCCGCGAGAATCTGGAGTTTCGCCCTCATGCCGAGGACCGACGCTTCCATAAGGCTGCTATTGATCATGGTCATCATTCTCGCCTTTCTTCTGCGCTTGGGCTGGGTGCTGTTGAAGCCGCTTAGAAGCATAGAGAAGGATGCTGTACACTATGATGACATTGCAGTCAATCTGCTTGCCGGAAAAGGCTTCAGTCTCTCCGACGAACACCTGCTTCCCGCCGACAGGATGCCGGATCGAAGTCCGCGGCCCACAGCGAGGAGACCGGTTCTATACCCGATGTTTCTTGCAGGCGTCTACAAGCTCTTCGGGAGGAGCTTCACGGCGGTGGGGGTCGTTCAGGCTTTGCTGGGCACGCTCACGGTTTACCTTATCTGCCTTCTGGGTCGAATGGCCACCGGAAGGGCGCCGGTTGGCCTGATTGCGGCCGCTTTGTCGGCAATCTATCTGCCCTTCATCAGATATGCCGGCTCGCTTCTCACCGAAACTCTTTTTCTCTTTCTCGCCGTGCTGGGTTTTCATTATATGTTCATTGCTTTGCGTGAAAGCAAGATCAAGTGGAGCCTCATCGCTGGAATGATTGGAGGCCTCGCATTTCTGTGTCGTCCGACGGCTATTGGATTCCCGTTGGTCTTTGTTCTTCTTGTAATCACTGCAATCAAGCTCGGCAAAAGAAGGCGCCCCGTTTTGAAATCAGCTGCTTATCTCGTTGCGTTCCTGGTTTTTTATTCCGGTTGGCTGGCCAGGAACTATCATACATTCGGAGCTTTCATCCCCACTTTCACTTCTGCTGGATACAACCTCTTCGTGGGAAGCTATCCCTCGGCGCGGGGAAAAGCCAACATTCCCCTGGATGAACATCCCGTGGAGCTAAGGAGGAAGCTGGAGGGAAAGGGGGAAGTAGAAGCAAACCGGATTTTCATGCATGCGGCTTTGGGCAACATCCGCAATCACCCAGGTGCTTATCTGAAACTGATGATGATGAAGTTTGTTAGAGCTTGGTTCAACGTGAGAAGAGGCCATGATTGGCTTCCAACGGCAAGGAGCCTGCTACTCAACGGACTATTGCTTGTTCTTGCCTCCGTGGGGGCGGTGTTGCTCTCGATAAGAGATGCATTCGCAACGGCGTTTCTAGCTTCCCCCATCGTTTATTTTACATTGTTTCATGCTCTCGTGGTTTCGAGCACGCGCTACAATCTTCCCAGCGTCCCTTTCGCCATCGTGTTTGCCGCTGTCGCGCTCGAGGAGGCAGGCCGGAAAACAGTCGCGAGTCGTGTTAGACTGTATGCATCATGAGAATAATGCGAAAGCGCACAATAGCATTTAGCACCACAGCTTAGGGTAATGCTATAGATATCAACTGAAGGTGTGCTATAATCGCAAGAGCAGATGCGCACGGGGAGTTCGAATTCGCATACTGTAAAGATCGAAATATCATTCGGTCAATGCTACCGCCGGAGTGGCGGAATTGGTAGACGCAGCGGACTTAAAATCCGCTGGAGTTGCAGACTCCGTCCCGGTTCGAGTCCGGGCTCCGGCACCAATCCTCTTAGCCCGCAAAGAGCGACCTCTCAAATCTCGAAGCCGACGATCAGCTTGACTGCGAGCGCTCCTATGAGTGAGTAGATGATGAAGATGACGAGCCAGTGAGTATGCCAGAAGAGGAACGGGTACGAGACGCCGGGATACTCGAGGTGCACGGCGGCGATGTGCGAATCGGAAGGTATGGGTGGAAGGCCGGGGTGGAGAAGAGGCTCTATCAGTGAAGAAGAGCTCCGCGATGCCCCTATGAACCTGTGAGGCCGCTCGGCCGTGACCGGGATCTCGTATTTCTCTCCGTCGACGTCGATCGTGATGGAGTGCGTTCCGGCTGACAGGATCTTGAGGCGCCAGTCGATCTCGCCGAGTTCGGTTATCCTCACGGGGCCCGCATCGATGGAAGCCCCGGGGCTGCATTCGAGGGAGACATTCGCCCCAAGGGGATCGATGCCCTCGTCGAGAACGACGCTCAAGATCGTCGTCTCGCCCGGCGACAAAGGTTTTCTCCCGTAGCGCTCGTCCATCTGCATGAAGACGATGATGACGGGGATGATCATTATGAAGAGCGGCTTGAGCGTGTAGCCGAGATACTTCAAGTTGGACTTCAAGGCGCCGGACAGGGCCCTCAGGATGGCGAGGAAATCATCCTGGTAGATTCTCATCTCGAGGATGTAGGATTTGAACCTGTCCTTCGCGAGGCGGATCTTCTCCTGGTTCGAAGTATATTTGAACACGTAGGCCATACCAACGCCGGCGAGGATCGATAGCCAGGCGAGCCCGTACGCTTGCCCCCCCCAGCTCGCGGGCAGGAGGACCAGGTCCGTCAGTTTGGATATGATTGTCGAAAGAAGCTCCATGTAATCACCGCTGTCACGAAATGTATCCGAGTCCCTCTAGTTTCTTCTTTATCTCCTCGTCGCTTGCCGAGTCGCCGCCCATCTTGGCGATCTCCTTCTCTATTATGTGTACGACGAATTCGTCCACTGAGGAGTAGCCCGATATCTCGGCCAGTTTCTTGAGCTTCTCGTAGAGCTCCTTGTCGAGTTTGACCTTGGGTCCGAACATGTCTTCTCCTTTCTCTTGCCTTTCAATGAGCGAAGAGTGGTTCGCCCACCATGTCGTCAGGTTTCTTGATCCCGTAATAATCGAGTATGGTCGCCGCGAGATCGGTGAGGTCCGGGTTCTGGAGCACGATCTTCCGGTTCGACAGGAAGATCCCGGGAACCTCGTCGCTCGCCATGCAGTGATCGCCGCTCCACTTGCTCGTGTTGAGAGTGATGATCTCGCGAGTGAAGTTGCCGAGGGCTGACTTGTCGCTGCACCTGTATCCACGATGGTAGCCAACTATGAGATCGGGGGCGTTCGCCGTCTCGTTGCCGTGGTAGACTTCGCGCGTCTTGTATACCCTTCCGATCACGGGTTCGCCGGTCTCGGGATCTCTTACGGCGAGGAGCTTGCGGGAAATCTCGTCGAGGAGTTCATCGTATTCGCGACCGGGTTTCACCACGCCCTTTTTCTCGCGTCCCTTGAGATTGATGTACAGGCCGTTTATGCCGAGCCCGTAGGCCCGCGTCCGCCGCCAATCGACGTCGCTCAGCAAGTGATGTCGTTCGAGTTCGTCGGGCCGGCGGACCTCGATGTAGCCGTTCTCGTAGAGCCACGTGTTGAGATTGAACTTCTTGTAGAAAGGCGCGAAGCCGTGGTCGGACATGATGATCAGCGCCGTCCCCTCCGGCAGCCGTTTCTCTACGACGCCGAGAACGCTGTCCATCCGGGTATAGAGGTTCTCGAGGGCGTCGCTGTAGCGGGCAGCTTCGGCCGTGTGAGCGGGATGCTTTGGATCCATGTTCCGCCACAACATGTGCGTGGACTGGTCGAGGGTCGATATGTAGAAGAAACCAAGGCCGCCTTTGTAGTCGTCCAGCACGGCATCGAGCATCTTCAGTCTCTCGCCGAATACGATCCCCGTCTGCTCGATGAATTCACCGTCGCTCAGAACGCCCCACTCGAGGGCTTTCGTGTCTTCCGGCATCCCCTGCGTGTAATAGAAGCCGATCTTCTTATAGAGAGAAGCGGCGTACCCCGGAGGAGTCGATATGGGGAGCGCCGGATGAGCGGGATCGATGTTCACGGGCGAGGCGTAGAGCCCGAGATAAGGATCGATAGACCTGAGATGGAAGCGGCAGATGCCTTTCACCGAGTGAAGCGGACCCAGTATCGGGAAAGACACTTCGACCCAATCGCTCCACTCGCCGACCTCGAGTATCAATTGCTTGTCGCCTACGACGATCTTAGCCGCCTTGCTCTCCTTGTCCGCGTATACGACGAGCGGCACTTCGAGGTGAGGTTTTCCCTCCTTCATCGTATTCTCCGGGCCGACGAGCGCACTCGCCGCCTTGCCGCCGCGCACGCTCACGGGGTAGATCTTTCCACCGGAGACGTCCAAGGTCGCCATCGAGGGATCGTCCGTGAAATACGAGAAGGTTCCGTACGTTCCCAGGAGATCGGGCGTGCCCATGCCCGACATGGCCTTCGCCTTTGACTCCACCGGCGGGAAATTGGAAGGGATCCTGAAGATGGTGCAGGGAACGTCGTGCTCGCCGAGAATCTGCCAGAATGCCTCGCCCTTGCGAAGCAGGAGCACCTTGCCCTTGGACAGGGGAATCCTCCAGCTTCCCAGCTTGAGGATCTTTTTCGGTTCCTCCACGAGCGCTGCGGAAAAAGTAGGGAGATAGTTTTTCGGATTCCTGTGTATGAAGTCGAATATTCCATGGCCGCCCGGGTCCATGCCGGTTATGAAGTTCGACCAGGCGACGGGGCTCTGCGGGGGAACGCTCGTGCCCAGATGCGCGTAGGATCCTTCTTTCATGAGCCGTTCGAAGTGCGGCATCCGTCCCTCGGCGGTGAACTTTTCCAGGAGGTACGGGTCCATGCCGTCGATGCCGAGGACGAAGAGGTTCTTGGTTCCGCCGTCCGCGCGCGCCGCTCTTGCTCCCGTCCCGGGGCGGGTCGGTGCGATCGCCGCTGCGATGACGAGCAGAAGCGCTGCAAGGCGAATCGAGTATTTCACGCAAGATCTTTTCACGATTCGAACAAGTCCTTTCCCGTCATGTACGCCGGCGGATCGATCCCGAAGAGCTTCAAGACCGATGGCGCGATGTCGGTTATGCCGGGGTTCTCCTCGCCGGTCTTGAGATTGGAGAAGAATATGCCGGGCACGACGTCGGGATCCATGCAGTGATCGCCGCTCCAGCTCTTCTCGTTTTCCTCCACGACTCGCTCGGTCACCTTGCCGCGCGCGCAGTCCCAGGAGACGCGGATTCCCTCGGCGAACCCCACGATGAGATCGGGGCCGTCCTTCCTGTAAGGACCGGTGAAGTCGCGCTCGACGTCGAATACCCGGTTGACCATCTTGTCTCCCGACGAGGGGTCGCGGAGCTCGACGAGCTGGGTGCAAATCTCGCTCTTCAGGGCCTGGGCTTCGCCGGGTTCGACGATTCCGTTTCGCTCGCGTCCCTTGAGGTTGAGGAAGATCCCTCCCAGGCCGATCGCATATGCCTTGGTCCTCGACCAGTCGACGTTCTGGAGATACTCCGCCTCTCCGTCGTCCTTGAGGTGGAGATAGCCGTGATCCCGGAGCCAGGCGTTCAGGTCCACGCCCTTCTTGAAGGGCTTGAAGCCGTGATCGGACATGACTATGAGCACTGTCTCGCCGTCCACGTGTTCGAGCGTCTTGCCGAGCAGGCGGTCCATCTCGCGGTACATCTCGTAGAGTGCGTCCTTGTGCTTCACGGTGTCCTTGTCGCGGTTGGCGGCGTGATCTTCGACGAGGTAACGGAAGAAGATGTGCTGGAGCCTGTCGCTAAGGTCGAAGACGCACACGGCCAGGCCTTTCTTGAGCCTTGCGAGCGTGTCGAGGAACATCCTCTCACGCTCGCGATGAAATAGATAGGCCTGCTCGATGAAGCCGTCCTCGTCGAGCACGCGCTCGTTTATCGCCCAAGTGTCTTCGGCCAGGCCCAAGGTGCCGAACAATCCCTGGCGCTTGGCGAGGTAGATCGAGTAGAAGTTGGGATAAGATACCGGCATCGCCGGTTTCTCGGGATCGATGTGAATGGGGGAGACATAGAGGCCGAAGGCGCCGTCCATGCTCGTGATGTAGAAGCGGGCTATCCCGTTCATCTTCACGCCCGGCCCCGCCTTGAAAGTGAGGCGTTTCCACGGCGAGAACTCGCGCTCCTTGATGAAGAATTCATCCCCGGAGATCTTGATCGTGGCGCCGCCGCGCTCGCGGTCCACCTTGATTTCGAGCGGGAGCTTGATCGGTTCCGAAGTGCCGGGAGTGGGAGGGCCGGGAAGTTCGGCCTTGAGAGATTCGCCGTTTCGCTCGAGGCGGATGATCAGTCCCCCGATCTTCTCGTCGGGCTCGCTCTCGGTGAAATAAGTGAAAGATCCCATCGTTCCGCGGAGGTCGGGAACGCACATCCCCGAGAGCATCACGCCGTTTATCTTTTCGGGCGGGAAAGTTATCGGCACCCTGAGAACGTTGCAGAAGACTCCGTATTCGCTCAAGATCCGCCAGAAACTCTTGCTCCTGCGGAGGAACCGCATGTTGCCTTTCTCGAGAGGTATGCGGGCGGGTCCGAGCTTGAGGAATCTCTTGGGGCCGGTGACGCTGCTCGAAGAGAGGATGGGGGCGTAGCTTCGCGGGTCCCTCGAGAGGAAATCGAATATGGCATGGCGCGAGGCATCGACCCCGGTGCTGAAGGACGACCATGCGACGGGAGACATGGCGGGCACTGAAGTGCCGAGCCGCCTGAAGACACCCTGCTCCGCGAGCCGCGAGAAGTTGGGCATCTCGCCCGCGGCCATGAGCCGCTCGCATATCGAGGGATCGAGACCGTCGAGCCCCAGGATGACGACTTTCTTCGCGCGCGGTCTGCCGGGGATTTTCTTGTGCCTTATCTTGCGGATCAGCATCCGCAGGGGAAAAGTGAGGATGGCGAAGAAGGCGGCGAAAAACGCCATTATGAAAGTGAGAAAGGACGAGACGAGGGCGAACCCGGCTCCCGGCCCGATGTAGGCCGAAGCGGGTCGCGCGAAGAAGAGGACCGCGATCGAAAGGGCGGCGGCCAGAGCGGATCTTTCCATCGTCTGCCTAGATTTCAACACCCAAGCTCCTCATTATGATTCGCGGCACGTCCACTATATTCAGTTCGCCGGTGTCCTCCAGGAGAGCGGGATCCAGGGAGCAGAAGAAAGCATTCTCCCACGTGTGCATCCCCTGAAGCCTTCGTTCGCCGCTCAGGTCACTGGAGCCCACCTTGCCCTTGAGGTCGAAACCGTCGTGGGGCACCAGTACGAGATCCGGGCCCTCGTCCCGCAGCGGGCCCCGATAGGCTTCCTCGTTCGTGAAAGTGTATTTCACGACTTTTTCGCCTTCCACGGTAAGGCCTTCGAAAACCTTCTTCATCTCGGCGACGAGAGCTCCGGCCTCGTCCGGTTCGACGGATCCGCGGGGAAACTTGCCCTTGCGGTTCAAATAGATCCGTGCCGGGTCGAGGGCGAAGGCTCGCGTGGCTTCGTCGATTTCGCCGAGATTGTTCTTGCCCGAAGGGAGCTTGAGGAGCCCCGCCTCGGCCAGGACGGTGTTCACGTAGACTTCGCGCCGCGTGCGGCAGAAACCGTGATCAGATAGGATGAAGAATCCTCCGTCCGGGTACTGCGAATTAAAGCGGTCGAAGATCCTGCCTATGAGCGCGTCGACGTTGGCGTAATATGCGAGGAAATCCGCATGGTGGGGATTGTCCTCGAACTCCCAGGCGTCCCACATGAAATGGTGGAGCCTGTCGGTGCCGGTTATGACGAACTCCATGAGGTTCCAGCTCTCCTTTTCCCAGAAGTAGTCGAGCGCCTTCTCTCTCTTCGCGAGGAGATCGTCGAGCGCCAGGAAGAGCTTTTCCGGGTCCCGCGCACACTCGTTCGTGTCGATGTCTATCTGGTAGCCCGCTTCGTTCAGGTAGGGAAGATGCATCGGCGGAGTGACCGACCGGCCGAGATCGATCGCCACGAAGCCCGATACGAGAACACCCGGTATCCGCCTGGCGGGATAGGTGGACGGCTGGTTTATGACGACGCTCTTCATCCCTTTCCCGCCGAGAACGTCCCATATCGTAGGCGTCCGCAGGTCGGAGAAGGAAGGGAAGCGGAGCGCGTAGGAACCCTTCTTGAGATCTGTGAAGCCGAAGATGCCGTGCTCGCCGGGATTCTTTCCCGTCATGAACGTGGACCAGCTCACCGACGATATCTCGGGCAACGTGACCGTCATGGCGGTTAGCTTCCCCTTGGATACGATCTCCCCGGTCCTTGGCATGACGCCGGCCTTGATCATCCACTCGAGAAGCGTGCATGGAACACCGTCCAGGCCGATGACGCAGGCGTGCTTGTCTTTTCGTTTGAATAATCTCAAGCCCATGATTTGCGGATTACAGGTATCCCAAGTCCTTGAGACGCGCCTTGATCTTCTCCTCTTCTTCCTGGGAGTACTCGCTCTCCGCCGAAGCACCGGGAACGAGCCCCATCAGTTCGAGCGTGCGGATGATCTTGGAAGTGCTCTCCTCGACGGACTCCTTGTCGGACTCGATGAGGATCTCGGGGTTATCGGGTTCCTCGTAGGGATCGTCGACCCCGGTGAAGTTCTTGATCTCCCCCGCCAGCGCCTTCTTGTACATTCCTTTGACGTCGCGCTCCTTCAAGACGTCGACGGGAGCCTTTACGTAGACTTCGACGAAGTTGTCGATCGAGTTGCGCACTTCGTCCCTAACCGCCTTGTAAGGGGATATGGCGGCGGCTATAGCCGCGACGCCGTTGCGGCTGAGAAGCTTACAGACGTAGCCGATACGCTTTATGTTCGTATCCCTGTCTTCCTTGGAGAAGCCCAAGCCCTTCGATAGATTGGTCCTGACCTCGTCACCGTCGAGCAGCTCCACCTTCACCCCGCGTTCGAGAAGGATTTCCTCCACCTTCTTGGCGAGGGTGGACTTGCCTGAACAGGGTAGCCCGGTGAACCACAATGTGAAGCCTTTCATTTATCGATCCTCCTTGGTGGTTTGTCTCCGATCAGTTCGTCTGGTGCTACAAAACCCTTCCGATCATGTCCTCGGGGACGTCGATCGAGAAGAAATCCAGAATCGAGGGGGCGACGTCGTATATCGAAACCTTGAAATTCTCGTCCCTGCCGCCTTGGGCTTCCTTGCCCCGACCGCTCCATACGAAGATCCCTTCCTGTGCGTGATTGGCGTCGTCGGGACCTGTGTCGTTTTCGAATATGTGGATTCTCTTTTGCCCCACTGTTCCCGCGCTCCTCCAGTCCAGGTCGCCCAGGTAGACGATGAGGTCGGGAGCGATATTGTTCACTTCACGGTAGACTTCCGCGGGGCGGAAGACCTTGGTGCCGATACACTCGCCTTTCTCGTCGGTGATCGCCTCGAGCTTCTCCTGAAGCTCGTCGAGAAAAGCGGGGAACTCTCCGGAGGGAATGACACCTTCAGGCTCGCGCCCCTGCACGTTGCAGAATATCCTCGCGTAGTAGCCTCCCTCTCCCCACACGCGCGTCTTCTTCCAGTCGATCATGCGGGGTTTGAGAGACTTGGGCTCGCCCGGATACTCCTTGAGCGCGAGCAGCCCTTGTTCGATGAAGAATTCGTTTATGCAGATCCCCCCGTGCATGGGCTTGGCTCCGTGGTCGGAGACGACGATCACGGACGTTGAGGGAGGCAGCACGTCCAGCGTCCTGCCGACTTCTTCGTCGAGGTAGAGGTAGTAATCGTGTATCACGTTCTCGAATTCGTTGCCTTTCTCGTAGAGACGGTGCGTGGGATCGCAGAAGCGCCAGAAAGCATGGTGAATGCGGTCGGGCCCCATTTCGACCATCATGGCGAAATCCCAGTCTTCGTTCTTGATGAGGTGTCGGTATACCTTGAAACGCCTCGCGGTCATCGTGTAAATCTGCTCGAGGAGCTCTTTCTTGGCGTTCGTGCGGAAGTTCTCAACGTCTATTATATAATCTCCGTCGGCCACGCGGTCGATCTCCCCGGCGAGCTCGGGCGGATACGTATACGTAACGTCCTTGTTGGGGGTGAGGAAGCTCGATACCATGAGCCCGTTCAAAGGCTTCGGCGGGTAAGTCTGCGGGACGCCCAGGAGGATCGAGCGCAGGCGGTTGCGCGAGAGATGGTTCCAGACGGTCTTGGCCTTGACCGCGTTGGCGTTTGCAAAGTACAGTTCCTCGTATTCGTGGCTCTTGCGGTTCCTGAAGCCGTAGAAGCCGAGCATCCCGGGATCCTTCGAGGTCATCATCGCCGTCCAAGCTGGAACCGTGATGGGAGGAACCGTGGAGACGAGGTTGCCCTTGATAGAGCCTTCCATCAGGCGCTTGAGATTGGGCATCTCGTCGAGCCATTCACCGTAGAGCAACTGGGGGGTCAAGCAGTCGAGGCCGATTACGGCTAATTTGTCGGGCACTTTTCCGTCCTTTGCGATTCAAATCACTTATTTGACAACGAAAAATAATAATCTTCCAGTTTCTTCGCAACCTCTTCCCTCGTGAACTCGGGCGGGAGTTTCTCGCCGCTGACGAGCATCTCGCGGACCTTCGTGCCGCTCAGGAACACCCTCTCCTCCTTGCCGTGCGGGCACGTCTTGAGCGAGCACATGCCTGCGCATTTGCGACAGTAGAAGGCATGTTCGAACATCATGGGAGTGATCTCCAGCTCGCCCGGTTCGAACTCGAGAAAGATCTTCTGGGCGTCATAGGTCCCGTAGTACGAGCCGACGCCGGCGTGATCGCGCCCGACTATGAAGTGAGTGCAACCGAAATTCTTGCGCAGGATCGCGTGGAAGATAGCCTCCCTGGGTCCGGCGTAACGCATGGCGGCGGGGAAGATGGACATGGTCACCCTTTCGCGGGGGAAGTAGTGTTTCATGACGGCGAGATAGCATTCCATCCTCACTTCGGCGGGAATGTCGTCAGACTTCGTCTCGCCCATGATCGGGTGAATGAGGAGTCCGTCGACGACCTCGAGCGCACACTTGATGAGGTACTCGTGGGCTCTGTGAATGGGATTCCTCGTCTGGAAAGCCACCACCCGGTCCCATCCCTTCGTCTTGAAGAGTATCCTCGTCTCCTTGGGATCCAGGTGATAGTTGGCGAAACGCTCGTCGACGTAGCGCTCGAACAGGGTTATCCTGCCGCCGACGTAGTGATCCCCGATGCTCTTAAGGTACTTGACTCCGGGGTGCGCGTCTTCCGTCGTGCGCAGGACCTTCTCGGCTTCACGCTCCTTGTCGAAGGCGTAGATCTCCTCCACTTCGATTAGGCCTCTTTGCACGCCGCGATCGTCCCTCAGCACGGCCTCGAAGGGAGGTTTCGGGTAGGACGACGGATCCTTCTTCAAGGACAGGGTCACGGGAAGGGACCAGGGAAGGCCCTTGGGTAGGCGCATGCGCTCGACGACGCTTTCGTACTCGTCTCTCGTCATGAAACCCTCGAGAGGGCTCATCGCGCCGTTGGCGATCAGAGTGAGATCGGAGAACTCGCGGTTGTTGAGCTCGATGACGGGGAGATCCTTGGCCTTGTTCGCGAGCTCGGATCTCAGCGTTTCATCCGCGGTCCTGTTGACGAGTCTTCCTCCGTGGGCCCTTATCATCTCAACCTCCCGGGATTATTTCGAAAACGCCCCGCTCCGGCGGGAATCCTGCATGAGCGGTTTTGCAGTCCCGTTCACTGGAAACTTGTTGATCTACGGGGACTTAAAACCAGGTCACCGATGGGATCCAGAACTTCCTGAGGGGCGATTGGACTATCACTTCAGGCATTCTCTGCAATAGGTGATCTTGAAAGTAAAATGATATTCCAGAATGACTTGATTTGCAAGGACTTTATTAGTCCGCGATCTTTCGCCGGGGCCCGGCGGGGGAAATCTCTTTAAGCATGCGTATGATTTATGCTAGTTTCCAGTCTCGCACGCGACATCGGGTACGAGCGGAGAGAAACCCTATGAGAAAGATCGTCTCTTTCATCCTTCCTTTCATAGGATTGGCCATATTCGCATACATCATCCACGCGACGGGGTGGGGCAGGATAATCGACGCCTTCAAGCGCATGCGTCCCGCCAAGCTGTACCTGATGCCTCTCTTCGTGGCTTTCATAATCCTGATCCGGGGCTATCGCTGGCAGTACCTGATGCGCATGCTTGGCATAGACTACTCGCTGTGGCGAAGCAATGTGGTCTGGACCATCGGATTCTTCGCCGCCGCGGTGACCCCGGGCAAGGTCGGTGACGCGCTCCGGGCCTTCTACGTCAGCAACGAGACCGGCAGGAACTTCGGGGAGTGTTTTCTGAGCGTCTTCATGGACAGGCTGCTCGACCTGATCGTAGTCGTTCTCTTCGGCGTCGTCACGATAATCGTTTTCTCCCATTACTACATGCAGCTTCCTTCGCTGTGGATAATCTTCGCTTGTGTAGCGGGGTTGCTCGCTCTCATCGTCGCGGCCCTCTACCGCGACCTGATGAAAAAGCTGCTCAAACCTGTTTTCAACGTCCTCGTTCCCAAGAAATACAAGGAGAGCGCCTCACTGAATTTCAACGCCTTCTACGATGCCCTGGCGTCCTACGTCAAGAATTGGAAAGGCGTGATGAAGGCCTTTCTCTTGACCGTGGTCTACTGGGTGGTGGTGTTCGTTCTGGCCTATTATACGGCCTATGTCATGGATACCGGCGTCTCCTTCTCGTATCTCTTCATCATCATGCCGGTCGTCACCCTGGTCGAACTCATTCCGATATCGCTTTCCGGGCTTGGAACCAGGGAGGCCACGGTGATAAAATTCTTCCAGGTGGTGGGAATTTCGCAGGCCGGCGCCGTCGGTTTTTCCATAGCCTATCTTCTCCTCGGGACGTATCTGACAGCGCTCATAGGTTTCTTTCTCTGGCTGAAGTACCCTGCGAAATTGACCGGCGATTAGGGACGGCCCGACGGAGCGCCTAAGTCGTGGAAACGGCGCGGCGGCTACGCGGGAACGGTGCGCGGTATCGAAGGATCCCGGCAGCACGACCATGACGACGTTTGCAGGAGCCACGGGCATGGGCGAGAGACCCCAATGGCAGAATGAGATCCTCGAGGAAGGCGAACTGTACCTGGTCGGCGGGGTGGTGAGGGACGGCGTGATGGGAGGCAGGGGAGGGAGCGAGGACTACGACTACGTCGTGACGGGAATCGATCCGCGGAGGCTCGAGGATATCCTGGGAAGACACGGCGAAGTGCGCTTCGTCGGCAGGTCGTTCGGCGTATACAAGTTCACGCCGGCGGGCGAGTCGGCCTCGCTGGACGTGGCTTTTCCGCGCCGGGAAACCTCCACCGGGCCCGGTCACAAGGATTTCGAAGTCGATTGGGACTGGAGGCTCCCGATAGAGGCGGATCTGGAGAGGCGCGATTTCACGATGAACGCGATGGCGCTCAGCATTAGAGACGGGAAGTTGATCGATCCCCTGGGGGGAAGGGATGATATCGAGCGCCGGCTCGTGAAGATGGTTTTCCCCGAAGCCTTCAAGGAGGATTCCCTCCGGATCCTTCGCGGAATCCGGTTCGCCGCGCGCTTCGAATTCGACATCGATGCGGCCACGAGAGGGGCGATGATCGAAGCGGCTCGGCTGATCCGTTTCTTGAGCCCGGAAAGGATACAGGAAGAACTGTCCCGCTTGCTCACGCAATGCGCCAAGCCGAGCGTCGGCTTCATGGAGATGCACGAGATCGGTGTATTGAAGATCATCCTTCCCGAGCTCGACAGGTGCGCCGGCGTCGCCCAGAACGAGTTTCACCCCGACGACGTGTTCATGCACAGCCTCAAGACGTGCGACTGTGCGCCGCGGGACAACCTCGCGGTGAGATGGGCGGCCCTGCTTCACGACGTGGGCAAGGTGGACAAGAAACAAAAAATAAGAGACGAGCATACGGGGGAAGAACGTATCGTCTTCTACCAGCACGAAAAACTGAGCGCCGAAGCCACGGAGACGGTCCTCAAGCGGCTGCGCTACGGCAAGGCTCTTGTCGAGAAGTGTCGGAACCTCGTACTCAATCACATGTTCAATTATGAGAGCGAATGGGGAGAGAGCGCCGTCCTGAGATTCATCCGGCGGGTCGGCGAAGACGGGATCGGCGATCTCATGGCCCTACGCAGGGCGGATTGCGGATCGCGCAACCTTGCGGGGGAAGCGGAGAAACTCGCGGAATTCGAAAAGCGTATAGACGAAGTCCTGGAAGAACAGCGGGCGTTTTCGCTGGAGGACCTCGCGATAGACGGGCGGACGGTCATGAATGTCCTCGGGATCGAAGAGGGCCCCGAAGTCGGCAGGATCCTGGAAGAGATCCTCGAGGAAGTCATCGGGAACCCCGCTTTGAACACGAGACGAAAACTCAAGGCGCTGATGAAGAAGAAGTACGCAAAAAGAAAGCCCCTGTAAGCGGTGTCAGGGGTATTCTTTTTGGAAAAGTGGTTGAAAGGATTCAACGTTCCAAAAAGTCGAGTAAGTCAATGGGGCAAAACTGACTTACAGAGGCTTTCAATGCAAAGCTACTAATTGAGTGCTGATCTTGTCAACGATTTTATTGGTTGTTCCGGAGAGGCATTCGTCATAGAGTGCTGCCAGCCGGGCGGCCGTGTTTGCCAAAAAGGGGCTCATGCATATGGACGACGATGTGTTCATCTCCAAGCTCAACGAGATCACCAGAGAGTACAGGCTCAAGCTCCCGATCCTCGAAGGCGGCAGGGAGCCCAAGGGCAGTGAACTCGAGGTCTGGGCACGGTTCTTCGAGCTGTGCCTCAAGAAGGGCATATCACTTGGGGACCAGAGGTGGAAGCGCGTGAAGATGGAAACGAGCGGCTCGAGGGCCGTGTTCTCCCTGGAGGGCGCGAGGGCGGAGGCCGCCGACTCGGATTTCCGAGTAGGGTTGAAGCTGCTCCTGAGCCTTTTCGGCGAGGGCAGAAGCGGGCAATAAACACCGCCAAATAGTCGTAATTCCTGCCAATATTACAGCATCAAATGAGGGGGTCAATGCCCCGAAGGTGCATGTGGATTCTTAACTTGTTTTGTTTCTTTGGGTTGTATATATATCCCGACTTGGCACGTGCATTGATTAACTCAAGTCGAATAGCATCTGCAAGATGACTGTTTGAAGAATCTACAAGAAAGGGTGATGACAAATGAGCAAGATAATAGGAATCGACCTGGGAACCACGAATTCATGCGTTGCGGTGATAGAGGGTGGCGAGCCCAAGGTCATACCCAACCCCGACGGAGGGCGTACCACCCCTTCGATTGTGGCTTTCACGAAGGACGAAGAGAAGCTCGTGGGACAGCTGGCGAAGCGCCAGGCGATAACGAATCCGGAGAATACGATATCTTCGATCAAGCGCTTCATGGGTAGAAGGTACAGCGAGTGCGCCCAGGAAATCACGACAATTCCCTACAGGGTGAAGGAAGGACCGAACGGTGATGCGAGAGTGATCCTCCAGGGCAAGGAGTACTCGCCGCCCGAGATATCCGCCATGGTTTTGCAGTATCTCAAGAGCGCGGCGGAATCATACCTCGGCGAGAAGGTCACGGACGCCGTCATAACGGTGCCCGCCTACTTCAACGACAGCCAGCGCCAAGCCACCAAGGATGCGGGTAAGATAGCGGGCCTCAACGTGAAGAGGATCATCAACGAACCCACGGCGGCTTCTCTCGCCTACGGGCTCGACAAGAAGAAGGATCAGACGATCGCCGTCTTCGACCTCGGAGGCGGAACCTTCGACATATCCATCCTGGAGATCGGCGAGGGTGTTTTCGAGGTCAAGTCGACGAACGGCGACACGCACTTGGGAGGCGACGATTTCGATCAGAAGATCATCGACTACCTCGTGGCGGAGTTCAAGAAGGAGCAGGGCATAGATCTCTCCGGCGACCCAATCGCGATGCAGAGGCTGAAGGAGGCCGCGGAGAGGGCGAAGTGCGAGCTCTCCACGACGAACCAGACCGAGATAAACCTGCCGTTCATAACGGCCGATTCGTCCGGCCCCAAGCACTTGAACATCAAGCTCACGCGGGCCAAGATGGAGCAACTCGTGGAGGATCTCGTCGAGCGAACGGTGAATCCGTGCCGGCGGGCCATGGAAGACGCCGGGTTGAAGCCGGACGACATCGACGAGGTGATATTGGTGGGAGGGTCCACGCGGATGCCTCTCGTCCAGGAGAAAGTCAAGGAACTCTTCGGGAAGGAGCCGCACAAGGGGATAAACCCCGACGAGGTCGTCGCCATCGGAGCGGCCATCCAGGGTGGAGTTCTCCAGGGGGACGTGAACGACGTTCTGCTTCTCGACGTGACTCCTCTGTCGCTCGGGATCGAAACCCTCGGGGGCGTCGCCACCAAGTTGATACCGCGCAATACGACCATCCCGACGAAGAAGACCGAGATATTCTCGACCGCCGCGGACGGTCAGACCGCGGTGGACATCCACGTCCTTCAGGGTGAGCGGGAGATGGCCGTCGACAACAAGACGATCGGCCGGTTCCAGCTCGCCGGTATTCCTCCCGCGCCGCGAGGCGTGCCCCAGATCGAGGTGACGTTCGACATAGATGCCGACGGCATCCTTCACGTCTCGGCGAAGGACAAGGGGACGGGCAAGGAGCAGAAGATCGTCATCAAGGCTTCCAGCGGATTGAGCGAGGCTGAAATCGAGAGGATGGTGAAGGACGCGGAGAAGATGCGGGAAGAGGACAGGAAGAAACGCGAACTTGTCGACGCCCGCAACGAAGCCGACGCCCTGATCTATCAGACCGAGAAGCAGCTCAAGGAATACAAGGACAAGCTGGATGGCGCAGACGTGAAGGAGCTGGAAATCGGCATCGAGAGGATCCGTGAAGCTCTCAAGACGGACAATGCGGCATCCATAAAGGAAGCGACCGAGAGCTTGAACAAGGTGTGGCAGGCGGCGGCCCAGAAGATGTACCAGGCTGCGTCTTCGCAGCAGGGTTCGGCGCAGGAAGCGACCAAGGAAGCTTCCGGGACCACAGACGCCGGAGCCGAGGGTCCCAAGGCAGGGGAGAAAGTCGTGGACGCCGACTACGAGATCCTGGACGACGAGAAGAAGTGATCTCGCGGAGGCGCGCAAGAACAGCCTCGGCTGATGCGCCGCGGAACGAATGGACGCGGCAAACCGATTTATGCTTGACCCTGACGCCTGGAGCTTATTAATCTACTCAAAGTAAGCTCGATAGGTGGGCGATTAGCTCAGTTGGTTAGAGTGCCTGCTCGACACGCAGGAGGTCACTGGTTCAAATCCAGTATCGCCCACCATTTCTATTCGATTCTATTCGATGAAGCACAGTCCCAAAGAGGCGCGCCGCAATCATGACAGTCATAATAATGCCGGACGGCTCGGAGAATGCTTTCGAAGCCGAGAAGGTACCCGTTAGCGAAGTGGTCGCTTCTCTCGGCGAGAGGTGGAAGCGGGAAGCCGTCGCGGTAAAGTTCGCCGGCGAGGTGTTCGACCTCCACCAGTCGATCACCGGCAGGGGCGAATTCAGGGTTCTCACGGCAAAGGACCCCGAGAGTCTCCCCGTTCTCCGCCACACTGCTTCGCACCTTCTCGCCTATGCGGTGAAGTCCCTCCACCCGGACGCGAAGCTCGGTATCGGCCCTCCCATCGAGGATGGATTCTATTACGATTTCGATGTGAGCACACCCTTCACCCCCGATGACCTTGCCGGCATCGAGAAGAAGATGGCGGAATTGCTCGCCGCCAAGCCCGGGATCCGCCGCGAAGTGTGGGATCGCAAGAAGGCGATCGAGTTCTTCGGTGCCAGGGGTGAGGATTACAAGGTCGAATTGATCGAGGATCTTCCCGACGAGAGGGTTTCGATCTACTTCCTGGGTGACTTCGTGGATCTTTGCGCGGGGCCGCATCTAGGCGAGGTCAAGTGGCTCAAGGCGCTCAAGATCCTCTCCTCCGCGGGAGCCTACTGGCGGGGGGATTCCAAGAGGCCGATGCTCCAGCGGATCTATGCCACGGCGTATTTCAAGAAGAAGGATCTCGACGAGTATCTGAAGCGCAGGGAAGAAGCGGAGAAACGGGATCACCGCAAGCTGGGAAAACTTCTCGATCTTTTCGACGTGAACGAGGAGGCGGGAGGCGGTCTCGTCTTCTGGAATCCGAAGGGCGCCGTCGTCAGGGACGTCATCGAGCGTTACTGGAAACGCGAGCACATCGAGCGCGGGTACGAGCTGGTTTTCACGCCGCATATCGCCCGCGCGGGACTGTGGCGTACGTCCGGACACTACGACTATTACCGGGAAAACATGTACACGATGGACGTCGACGGGCAGGAGTTCGTGCTGAAGCCGATGAACTGCCCCGGACACATCCTCATCTACAAGCGAAGACTCTACAGCTACCGGGAACTTCCCGTCCGCTTCGCCGAGATGGGGACGGTCTACAGGCGCGAGCTGTCGGGGACGTTGCACGGTCTGCTCAGGGTGCGGGGGTTCACGCAGGACGACGCGCATATCTTCTGTACCCACGAACAGGTGCACGAAGAAGTGGACGGGACCCTTTCCTTCGCAATGGACATGCTCCGGGCGATGGGATTCGAAGAGTTCAAGATAGAGCTGAGCGTTCGCAGTCCCGGCGACCGGGACAAGTACGCGGGGAGCGACGAGGAGTGGGAAATGGCTGAAAGCGCCCTGGAGGCGGCTGTCGAGAGGAAGGGGCTCCAGTACAAGCGGATGGAAGGCGAGGCGGTCTTCTACGGCCCCAAGATCGACATCAAGGTGATCGATGCAATCGGGCGCTCGTGGCAGCTGAGCACCGTTCAGTTCGATTTCAACCTGCCCAAGCGGTTCGACGTCACATACGTATCCCGGAGCGGAGAACGCCTGCAGGTGTACATGGTCCACAGGGCGCTCCTGGGATCCCTGGAGAGGTTCATGGGCATCCTGACCGAGCACCATGCCGGGGCGTTTCCTCTCTGGCTCGCCCCGGTGCAGTGCATCGTTCTCCCGGTGGGCAAGGCCAGCCATTCGTACGCGCTGTCCACCTTGGAGGAGCTCCGGAGGGAGGGAATCCGCGCCGATATAGACATGCGCGAGGAGAAGATCGGCTACCGGATAAGAGACGCCGAGATGCAAAAAATCCCCTACATGCTGGTGGTCGGCGAGCGGGAGGCTGAGAGCCGAGCGGTGGGCGTGCGAAAGAGGGGCGAAGGCGACTTGGGGAGCAGGAGCCTCCAAGAAGTAATGACGGAAATAGTTGACGCGGCCAAGCCGAAGTATTAATATAGCGTGCACAAGCAGGGGATTCTCCCCTCACCTGCCGTCGAGTCGATTGGTAAGGTTTCTGTTTGCCGAAGTGTGTCGTATGCGAACGGATGCCTGCCATCCGTTTTTTTTGTTTCAAACAGGAGGTTTGTGGAATATCGCTAGAACGTTTCGTATCCGGGTAAATCGCCAGATAAGAATCCCGGAAATAAGGCTGATAGACGAAGAAGGGAATCAACTCGGCATCATGCCGACGTCCAAGGCCCTGGAGATGGCGATGGAAAGGGGTTACGACCTCGTGGAGATTGCCCCGCAATCGCGGCCGCCGGTATGCCGGATCATGGATTTCGGCAAATACAAGTACGAGTTGAAGAAGAAGCTCAAGCAATCCAAGAAGAAGCAGCACGTAATTCACGTAAAAGAGATAAAGTTCAGGCCGAAAACCGAGGAACACGATTACCAGTTCAAGAAGCGTCACGCCGAGGAGTTTCTCGGGAAGAACGACAAGGTCAAGTTCACCGTCATTTTCAGGGGACGGGAACTCAGTCACAAGGAGCTGGGCGAAAGAATTCTCACGAGAATCAAAGAGGAGCTGAGCGATATCGGGGTGGTTGAGAAAGACGTCTCCTTCGAGGGGCGAATAATGACCCTCATCATGGCCCCCATCGCCGGCAAGGAGAAGCAGGTCAAGAGCGAGGGCGGGCAAGCCGCGGCCGAAGAGAGCAAGGAAGGTAACGATGCCGAAACTGAAGAGCAATAGAGGAGCGAGAAAGAGGTTTCGTGTGACGGGAACCGGGAAGATCGCCCGCAACCACGCGTACAAGAGTCACATCCTGACCAAGAAAAGCTCCAAACGCAAGCGCAAGCTCGGCAAGAGCGCCCTGGTCGACGGAGCCAACATGCGCAGCGTCAAGCGCATGCTCCTTTGCAAGTAGCGGCGGATCCGAACCGCGACTCGAGACTGGAAATCCGGGAACGAATACTATGAATACAAGGAGGTAGTCGTCATGCCCCGCACCAAGAACAGCGCCGCCAGCAGGGAGAGGCGAAAGAAATATCTAAAGGCCGCGAAAGGCTTTTACGGCGGAAGATCGAAGCTCTACCGCACGGCACGCGAGAGCGTCGAGCGGGCGTGGACCTACGCCTACAGGGACAGGAAGCAGCGCAAGAGGGATTTCCGGAAGCTCTGGATCGCCCGGATCAACGCGGCCGCCAGGCTGAACGGATTGTCGTATAATCGCTTCATCTGCGGGCTCAAGAAAGCCGACGTCGAGATCAACCGCAAGATGCTCGCCGAGATGGCGGTCAACGACGAGCAGGGTTTCAAGGAGCTGGCCGAGATGGCCAAGGAGGCCGTGAAGGCATCCTAGGCCGCGGGACATGGCGGTCCGGCCGGGAGTGTCCGGCGGCGCCGGCTTCGGGATTGACTCCGATATCGGCCCGTGACGAATGATACGGACAAACAGCCGCCGCCGCTCGAGGAGCGCGGAAAATCGATAATGGACATAGACAGGCTTCGAAAGACCATTCCCCGCGATATTGAGAATTGCCATACCCGAGAAGATCTTCAAACCATCCGCATAAAGTACCTGGGGCGAAAGGGCGAGATCACGGGCCTGCTTCGGGCGATAAAGGATCTTCCGCCCGAGGAGCGCCCGGCTGCGGGTGCGGCGTTGCAGAAACTCCGTGGGGAATGTGAAGCTCTCATCGCCGCCAAAGAGAAGGAGTTCGGCAGCGGCGAAACGTACGACGTATTCGGAGATTATCCGGCCGACCCGACGCTGCCGGCGCACGACGGCGAAGTGGGGCATCGGCACGTCCTTTCCCAGGTTCTGCGCAGAATAAAGAAGATCTTCTACGGATTGGGGTACTCGCTGGCATCCGGCCCGGACGTGGAACTCGAGTATTACAATTTCCAGGCCTTGAATTTTCCCCCGGAACACCCTTCCCGGGATCTCCAGGACACCTTCTACGTAACGGACGAGATACTTCTGCGCACTCAAACTTCGCCGGTGCAGGTCCGATACATGGAGAAGCACAAGCCTCCGCTGAAGATAATAGTGCCGGGAAGGGTGTACCGGAACGAGAGCATCGATCAATCACACGCCGCCGAGTTTCACCAAGTCGAAGGATTGTACGTCGACAGGGACGTTTCCCTGGCCGACTTGAAGAAAGACGTGGAAATATTCGTGCGGGAGTTTTTCGGCCCCAAGAGCAGGGTGCGTTTCCGGCCGCATTTCTTCCCCTTCACCGAGCCGAGCGCTGAAGCCGACATGTCATGCTTCGCATGCAACGGGGAAGGATGCTCGATCTGCGGCAACGCGGGGTGGATCGAGATCATGGGAGCGGGAATGGTACATCCGAACGTACTGCGCGCCGCCGGTTACGATCCGGCCGAGTATTGCGGATTCGCCTTCGGGCTGGGGGTGGACCGGATAGTCATGCTCAAGTATGGAATCAAGGACATAAGGCTCTTCCTGGCGAACGACCTTCGTTTTCTCAGACAGTTTTGACGAAACGGTGACGATATGCTGATCAGCTTGTCATGGTTGAAGAAGTACGTGGATATCCCGGTGCGGATCCAAACCCTGGTGGAGGATCTCACCATGGCCGGGCTCAACGTGGAGAAATGCACGTCCGTCGGGATCACGGACGAGAGGATAATAGTTGGTGAAGTGGAAGAAGTGAGCAGGCATCCCAACGCCGACAAGCTGAAGTTGTGCAGAGTGAGATTGGGGGAGGGCAGGGTTCAGGAGGTAGTATGCGGAGCTCCCAACGTCGAGAAGGGTCAGAAGGTTGCAGTAGCCTTGGTGGGAGCGTCCCTTCCCGGCGGGATGAAGATAAAGAAGGCCAAGATCAGGGGAGTCGTCTCCGAGGGAATGATATGCTCGGAAAAGGAACTTGGGCTGGGCGAAGACGCGGCCGGCATCATGGTTCTCGACGACTCGCTCGAAGTCGGCGCCCCTCTCTCGGAGGCGCTGTCGACCTCGGACACCATACTTGAAATCGAAGTGACTCCCAACCGTCCCGACCTGCTGTCGCACTTCGGCGTGGCGAGGGAAGTAGCCGCCCTGTACAAGCTCGATCTCGAGTTCCCCGAGGCGGCTTTCGAAGAGACGGATGCGGCGGGGCACATGAAAGTCGTGATCGATGACGAGAACGATTGTCCCCGGTACACGGGCAGGATCATAAGGGGGGTAAAGGTGGGTCCTTCGCCCTCCTGGCTGGTCAAGGCGCTTGAATCGGTGGGAATAAACAGCATCAACAACATCGTCGACGCGACAAACTTCGTGATGCTGGAGCTCGGACAGCCCCTCCATGCTTTCGATCTTTCCAAACTCAGGGGAGGGGTCGTGAGAGTGAGGAGGGGAGGCAAGGGTGAAAGCTTGAACGCGCTGGACGGAGAGTCCTACGAGCTCGGCGACGAGCATCTGGTGATCGCGGACGGTGAGGGAGCCGTAGCGCTTGCGGGCATAATAGGCGGTGTGGAGACCGCCGTCTCGAACGAGACGAGAGACATCTTTCTCGAATCGGCGTGTTTCGATCCGGTCGTCGTGCGCCGGGCGAGAAAGGCTTTGAATACCACCACGGAAGCCTCGTATCGCTTCGAGCGCGGAGCCGATCGCGGTATCTGCAAGACTGCGTCCGATCGAGCTTGTTCGCTTATCCTGGAGTTGGCCGGCGGACGCGCGGGCGGATTCATCGACGTCTATCCCGCGGGATACGCCCCGGTGAGGATAAGCCTTCGCCGCAAGGAGGTTCAGAGGGTATTGGGCGTCGGAATCCACGTCGATGAGATTAAAGCCATACTGGAGAGCCTCGAGTTCAAGTGCGTGGAGAAGACCGAAGAGGAGCTCGTCCTGGAAGTTCCTTCTTTTCGCCCCGACGTAGTGGAGGAAGTGGACCTCATAGAAGAGGTGGCAAGGATCTACGGCTACAACCGCATAGGCAAAGGTTGGGATTTTCGCTGCACCACCTATGCCAGGGAAGACCGTTTCGACGAGTTCGTTGAATCCGTTCTTGATCACCTGTGCGCGCGCGGCTTCGACGAGGTGATCACATCTTCTTTCGGCACGGGCGGGGAAGCGGGGATCTTCGGTTGGGCCGAGGACGACGCAAGGTCCAACCCCATCAGATTGAGAAATCCTCTCACCTCGCTGCATTCATGCATGCGCACCAGCCTGCTGCCGGGCATGCTCGACGTCGTGAAGCTGAACATCGACATGGGCGTGAAACGGATGAAAATCTGCCAGGCGGGCAAGGTCTTTCTCCGCAAGCGCGGTGAAGAGGGCCTGCCGGACGAGCGGATGATCCTGGAGCTCGTCATGACCCGCCCGATGGGAAGCGACTTCTGGTTTGACTCGAAGAAAGAAATGTATTTATTTGATACAAAAGCTGTTATAGAAGAGCTGGCCCGGTCTTTCAAGGTTGACCTGTGGCACGACTTTTGTTATGATTTCGACGGGGTATCGGGAGAATTCTTTTACAGCAGAGGCGAAAACAGGGTGATCGAGGGTGGGCCGATCGGGCGAAAGGCCGCCGAGAAGTACGATTTCGAGCAGGCGGTGTGGCACGTATCCATCGATCTGGAGAGGTTTTACAAAGCCATGGAGGTGCGCCCGGCCCACAGGCCTCTTCCCGAGTATCCCGTATCGAAGCGCGACCTCTCCCTCATCGCACCCGAGGGCGTCGGTTACGATGAGATCGAAAAAACTCTGGTCAAGACGGGAGGCGCCTTGATAGAATCGCTAAAGCTGTTCGACGTGTATTATGGCGAAAACATTCCCGAGGGGACCAGGGCTTACGGCGTGCGGATCCACTTCAGGTCTCCGGAACGAACGCTCACCGATAAGGAGATCGACAAACTGGTGGACAAGATTCTTCGTAAGCTCAAGAGCGATTTGAAGGTAAGCATAAGATCTTAGCAGGGAGCCGATAGAAATTGCAAAACCTGAAGAAATTCCACTTGTTGGATGAGAAGGTTGAGCAGACCATCAAGAAAATCAGCGGCCTACAGGCCAAGTATCAAACGCTCAAAGAAGAGAACATCGGCTTACAGAAAGAAATAAAAAGTTTGAAGGAACGTAACCGCGAGCTGACCATGGAGATCGAGGGTCTCCGGGAAACAAACAGCAAGATCGCGGGAAGTTCAATCGACAAGGAGGAGATCAAGAAAAGAATAGATCGGGTCCTGGAAAAGTTCGGGGAACTTCAACTCTGATTTCAGGTGCCTCGATTGCTTCCCGATGCCGGGTTGGTTCGATTGCGGCAAGAAAGGGTATTGAGACCAGATGGAAGAATCAAACGTCACTACGGTGGAAATATTCGGACGTGAGTACAAGATAAAAGGTTTCGCCGACGAGAAGTACATACTCAAGGTAGCCAAGTACGTGGATGCAAGGATGAAAGAGCTTGCCAAGGGTTCTTCGTTTCCTTCCCACGACAAGCTGGCTATCCTGGCCGCGCTGAATATCGCGGATGAGTTGTTCAAGGGAAAAGAAGAAGCATCAGAAACCTTTTCCATGGTCGAGCAGAAAGCGGAAGAGCTCGTCGAAAAACTCGACCGAAGTTTCCAGGCGTGAACGTTTTGATTTTTCCCGCGATTTCTCTTGATACGCCCGCCGCGGTGCTGGTAGAATTATAGAAATTCCCTACCATGTTCGTGATGGAGTGGTGATTATTGAGCCAACACCTGGTACGTAGGAAGCCCAAATCAAGTTTGTGATGTCATGCCCCCGAGCCGGGGAAGACAGAGCTTGCTTTGAGGGCATCCACTTGAAATATCAGGTTCAACAGTTCCCTACACACGGCATAGAGTGGGGAATTTTCTTTTGCATCCAGTTTCCCCTCATGCGCCCGATCCACGAATTCCCAAGACTTTCAGCAAAGCGGGGCATATCCCCGATGCAGTGCCATTCAACATAGATAGGGGGACAAGCGATGACAAGTTACTGGATATACATAGTCGTCGGCCTGGCGACGGCTGTAGTTGGTTTCCTCGTCGGCGCGATCCTCAGCAAGCGTATCGCATCGAGCAGCATCCTCAACTCGAAGAAGCTGGCCGAGAGCATCATCGCCGACGCCCAGAAATCGGCCGAGAATCTTCGCAAGGAAGCCGAGATCGAGGCCAAGGACAGCTACTTCAAGATGAAGATGCAGTTCGAGGAGGAGACGAAGGCTACCCGCGAGCGTCTCGAAAAAGTGGAAGAACAGCTCAAGGAGAAGGAGAACAACCTCAACCGCAAGCTCGATTATCTGGACAAGAAAGAGGCGGGCCTCAGCGAGAAAGCCAAGGCCCTCGAGCACAAACAGGCCGTTCTCGAAGAGCGGCTCGAGGAATCCAAGCGCCTGATCGCGGAAGAGAACGTGCGGCTGGAGAAGATAGCCGGGATGAGCAAGGAAGAAGCCAAGCGAATCCTCATGAAGAACCTGGAGAGCGAGGCACGGATGGAAGCCGCCAAGAGGATAAAGGAGATCCGGGACGAAGCGGAGCGCAACGCCCAGAAGGAAAGCAAGAAGATCATCACGCTGGCGATCCAACGATACGCAGCGGAACACAGCGTGGAAACGACCGTGTCGGTGGTGGATCTACCCTCCGACGAGATGAAAGGGCGTATTATCGGCCGCGAAGGAAGGAATATCCGAGCCTTCGAGACCGCAACGGGCGTCGACGTTGTCATCGACGACACGCCCGAGGCGGTGATACTGTCCAGTTTCGATCCGATCAGGCGGGAGGTTGCCAGGCTCTCCCTCCAGAAGCTGGTCGAGGACGGAAGGATCCACCCCGGACGAATCGAGGAAGTGGTGGAAAGGACGCGGCACGAGCTCGAGGAGAGCATTCTGGAAACCGGCGAACAAACCTGCATGGACCTGAACATACACGCCATAAACATAGAGTTGGTCAAGCTCCTCGGGCGGCTCAAGTACCGCTCGAGCTACGGGCAGAACTGCCTGAGACATTCGGTGGAGGTGTCGTACATAAGCGGGATGATAGCGAGCGAGCTCAAGCTGGACGCCCAGACGGCGAAACGGGCTGGCTTGCTTCATGACATCGGCAAGGCGGTCACACACGAGATGGACGGCACGCACACCGAGATCGGAGCCGAGCTCGCACGGCGTTACGGTGAGAGCGACATCGTTGTGAACGCAATAGCGGGCCATCACGAGGACGAGGACGCGATATCCCTGTACACGCCGATCGTCGGCGCCGCCGATGCGATAAGCGGAGCCCGTCCCGGAGCGCGGCGCGAGACGCTGGAAACCTACGTGAAGAGACTCGAGAAACTCGAGCAGGTGGCCGACGGGTTCGACGGCGTGGTCAAGTCATACGCCATCCAGGCCGGAAGGGAGATCAGGATAATGGTAAGCCACAAGAAGGTGGACGACTCGGAGGCCGCCGACCTGGCTTACGAAATCTCGCGCAAGGTCGAGAAGGAGCTCGAGTATCCGGGACAGATCAAGGTGGTCGTGATCAGAGAGACGAGAGCCGTCGATTACGCCAAGTAATTCACCCCCCAACCTGAAGGGATTCATGTGAGAATAGCTTTTTTCGGTGACGTGGTCGGCAGGCCCGGGCGCCGGGCGGTCGAGAAATTCATTCCTTTGGTGCGAGAAAAATTCGGTTGCGAAATCATGATTGCAAACGTGGAGAACGCGGCCGGGGGCATCGGCATCACGGAGAAAGCCTACAGGGAATTGTCCGGAGCCGGGCTTCATTTCATGACTACGGGCAATCACGTCTGGGACAAGAAGGAAGGCGTCGCGATACTGGACAGGATGAGCGACATCGTGCGCCCTGCGAATTATCCCCCTTCGGCTCCGGGCCGCGGGTTCGGATTCGTGGAGACGAAGGAATACAGGATAGCGGTTCTCAACATCCAGGGACGGGTCTTCATGCCGCCGATCGACTGTCCCTTCCGGACGGCGGACGCGTGCCTGGAAAGCATCTCCAAGGAAGCAGACATCATCGTGGTCGATTTCCACGGCGAGGCCACGAGCGAAAAGATAGCGATGGGCTGGCACCTGGACGGCAAAGTATCCCTTCTCGTGGGAACGCACACGCACGTTCCCACATGCGATCACCGGCTCCTGCCCGGCGGAACCGGCTACGTCACCGACATCGGAATGACCGGAGCGTACGATTCGGTCCTCGGAGTTCAGAAGGATGCGGTCTTGGACAGGTTCATCACCATGCGACCGGTGCGCTTCTCCGTAGCCAGGAAAGACGTCCGTAGCGACATATTGATTGCGGAGATAGACGAGTCGAGCGGCAGAACCGTGAGCTTGAAGCACACCCAGATGAAAATGGAGGAATGAGTGGAACTGATAGACGGCAAGGCGCTGAGTCTCCAGATCAAGAAGGAAGTAAGGGCAAAGGTCGATTCGCTCCCGGGAGGGAAGCAACCGTGTTTGACGCTCGTGCAGGTGGGCGACGATCCGGCCTCGAGCGTGTACGTGCGCAACAAGATTCGATCGTGCGAGGAATGCGGTATCAAGTCGGAATACATGCATCTCGATGCCGGTATCCCGGAGGGCGAACTACTCCACGTTCTTCGAGAGCTCAGCCGGAACGACTCCGTGCACGGGATCCTGCTCCAGCTGCCGCTCCCCGGCCATCTCGACGAGGACAAGGTCGTATCCACCATCGATCCCGTCAAGGACGTGGACGGTTTCCATCCCGAGAATATCGGATTGCTGGCGTCGGGAAAGCCGAGGTTCATCCCATGCACTCCAGCGGGCATAATCGAGATGCTGAGGCGTTATGGAATAGACACCAGAGGAAAGGACGCCGTTGTGCTGGGTCGGAGTCTGATCGTGGGAAAGCCGATGGCAATGCTCCTCTCGCAGAAGAGCGATGCCGGCGATGCGACGGTCACGATCTGCCACAGCCGCACGCGGGACCTGAAGGCTCACACTTCGTCCGCGGACATTCTGGTCGTCGCCATGGGCAAGGCGCGATTCGTCCGAGGCGACATGGTCAAGGAAGGCGCCGTCGTAATAGACGTTGGGATCAACCGGGTCGAAGACGAGAGCAGGAAGAAGGGATACCGTCTCGTGGGCGACGTGGACTTCGAGGAAGTGGCGCCGAAGACATCATACATTACGCCGGTTCCCGGGGGCGTGGGGCCGATGACGGTGGCCATGTTGATGGTGAACACTCTCAAGGCCTACGGCATCCAGGAAGAAGCAAGCGATGGCGGTCATTGATCGGGAGATACTCACGGTTTCAGAGGTCAACGCCGTCGTGGGACGGCTCGTCGAAGAGAATTTCCCCGACGTCGCCGTTCTCGGCGAGATATCGAATCTCAAGCGGCATACTTCAGGGCATGTCTATTTCACGCTCAAGGATTCGAAAGCGCAGTTGAGCGCCGTCTGCTTCCGAAGCCACGCGGAGAATCTTGAGGTGGAGCTCGAGGACGGCATACAGGTGATAGCCTCCGGAAGGCTCTCGATCTATGAGCCGTACGGCAAGTTCCAGCTCGTCGCTTACAGAATAGAGAGAGCCGGGGTAGGGGAGCTCGAGAGGGCATTCAGGGAATTGAAGGAGAAATTGGAGAAGGAAGGTTTGTTCGATGCCGAGAACAAGAAACCGCTTCCTTCCTTTCCATTCCGGATAGGCGTGATAACGTCTCCCACGGGGGCGGCGGTCAGGGACATCGTGTCCACGATAAAGCGACGCTGGCCTTGTGCGGAGATCCTGCTCTTTCCCGTTCACGTCCAGGGGGATCAAGCGGTACCCGAGATAACGTCGGCTCTCAGGCGGGTTTCGGACATGGCCGACGTCGACCTCGTGATCGTGGGGAGAGGAGGAGGGAGCCTGGAGGATCTCTGGGCGTTCAACGAGGAGAGCGTGGCGAGGGCCGTTTTCGATTGCACGATTCCGGTGATCAGCGCGGTGGGCCATGAAACGGACTTCACGATCACCGATTTCGTTGCGGACGCGAGGGCGGCGACTCCCACGATGGCCGGTGAGATAGCCGTTCCCCGCAGGGACGAGGTGATAGCCGGCATAGAGGAGATTACGGGCAGGATGACGAGATTCATACAGGGTTTGCTCGCCTTGCACACTTCCAGGCTCAAGGAGTTGCTGGGCAGTTATGCCTTGGGCAAAGTGCGCGGAAGCGTTGAAAGCGCTCTGCAGAGGCTCGATTACGCCCGCGAAAAACTGCAGGGCGTGATGGCCTCGTTGCTCGAGGAGAAGCAAGCTTGCTTGAGGCAGAAGCTCGCCGTGCTGCAATCGCTCTCCCCGAAGGCGGTGTTGGCGAGAGGCTTCGCTCTGTGTTCCGATTCGGGGACGGGCAAAGTGATAAGGTCTGCCGATGAGGCCTTCCGGGCGGGGGGCATGAGGGTCACTTTTCAAGACGGGAGCGTGAGAGCGGACGTCAAGGAGAGAGAAAATGGCGGAGAAGAAGGATAGTTTCGAAGAATCCATGCGGAAGCTGGAGGCGGTGGTGGAGCAGCTCGAAAAGGGTGACTTCACGCTCGAGGAATCGCTGGAGAAATTCGAGGAAGGACTCGCTCTGGGAAAGCGATGCAGGGAGATCCTCGAAAAAGCCCGGGCGAGGGTGAAAAAGATCGTGGAAGACAGCGAAGGTGAAGCGGAGGAAAAGGACGTAAGCGATGAGTTCTGAAACTTCCGAGGAAGTTCTCCAGTCGGCTTTGAGCAGGGAGAGAGAGTCCATCGAATGTAGACTGGGGGAGCTTCTCTCAGACCTCGAGGATGCACCGGATACGCTGAGGGAAGCGATGCGGTACTCGCTTCTCGATGGAGGCAAGCGCCTCCGCCCGATACTATGTCTGTGGGCGCACGATCTCCTCGAGGGGTCCTCCCGCGAGGCGTGCCTCGACGTGGCGTGTGCCATCGAGGTCTTGCATACGTATACTCTGATTCACGACGATCTTCCCTGCATGGACGACGACGACCTGAGAAGGGGCAGGCCGAGCTCGCACAAGCGGTTCGGCGAGGCCGCTGCGATCCTGGCCGGCGACGCTCTGCTCACCATGTGTTTCTCGATCATCGCCGGAATAACCGGGCGTTGGGGAGTGAGCGCCGATACGGCGGTGGAGATAGCGGCTATCATCGCGAGAGCGGGGGGAGCGGAGGGAGTGGTCGGAGGCCAGGTTCTGGATCTGGAAGGAGAGAGACTCCAGGTGGATATCGAGCGCGTGAGAGAGATCCATCTCAAGAAGACGGCGGCGTTGATCGCCGCTGCGGTGGAGTGCGGCGCGGTTATGGGGGGGGCGGACCGGGCCTTGCGTGAGCGTGCGAGAATGATCGGTCTCCAAGCCGGCGAGGCGTTTCAGATAATCGATGACCTCTTGGACATCGAGGTGGATACGGCGACCCTGGGCAAGAAGAGCGGCAAGGACGAGGCGCAGGGCAAGCAGACTTACCCCGCCGCAGTGGGCAGGGAGAGAGCGAGGGAGCGGGCGGGGGAATTGATTCTCGAGGCCAAGCGGGGGCTTCGCTCACTGGGGGACGATCCCAGGCTGGAGGCGCTTCTGGATTTCATCCTCGCAAGGCGTTCCTAGCCTTGGAAAGCGGGTTTCATGCTGGAAATCATCGGAAACAAGCCTTTTCTCGCTGCGATCCTCGCGGGGGCGGCCGCGCAGACCATCAAAGTAGTAACTTTCCTGCTGATAGAAAAGAGAGTAAACTATAGGAGGCTGGTACAGACCGAGGGAAGCCCGAACATGCACAGTGCGGCCATGTCCGCGCTCACGCTGGCTGTCGGCTTCAAGAGCGGTTTCGGCTCGCTGGTCTTCGCGCTCTCGATCTGCCTGAGCCTTCTGGTGATGGTGGATACCCTGAACGTGAGAAACGCCACATCCAAACAGGCGGCGGTGATATACTTCGTCGTCGAAAGACTGCGGATGAGAAAGCATCCCGAGCTGGCTGAAGAGGGCCCGTATGTGGCAAGCCCCTCGGCGCAGGTTTCCTATTCACTCGTCGATGTCCTGAGCGGAGTCGTTCTGGGCGTCGTAATGACCATGCTTCTGGTTTGACATCGGATGGAGATACAAATGGCCGGATTGATCGACAAGATAGATTCACCCGCAGATCTCAAGAAGTTTCCCGTCGAGCGACTTCCCGATATAGCTGCCGAGTTGCGTGAAAGAATAATCGAGGTCGTGTCCAAGACCGGTGGACATCTGGGGGCAAGCCTGGGCGCCGTGGAGATCACGCTGGCCTTGCATTATGTCTTCGATGCACCCAGGGACAAGATCATCTGGGACGTCGGTCATCAAGCCTACAGCCACAAGCTTCTCACCGGCAGGAGGGAGGAGTTCGAGACCCTGCGCCGCAAGGGAGGGATAAGCGGGTTTCCCAAGAGGGACGAGAGCGAATACGACGCTTTCGGCGTCGGGCATGCGAGTACGTCCATTAGCGCCGCCCTGGGAATGGCGTGCGCGCGGGACCTGGCGGGGGACGACTACAGGGTGGTCGCCGTGGTGGGAGACGGCGCCTTGACCGGGGGAATCTCGTTCGAGGCCATCAACAATGCGGGAATGATGAAGAGGGATCTCCTGATCATCCTGAACGACAACAAGATGTCCATTTCGCGGAACGTCGGCGCCCTGTCGAAGTACCTCACGATGATAACGTCGGGCAAGATCTACAACCGCATGGAAGCCGACGTCTGGGAACTCCTGGGACTGATCCCGAAGGTGGGAGGCAAGACGCGGAAGCTGGCCAAGAGGATAAAGGAGAGCATCAAGAACCTCATCGTTCCCGGCGTAATCTTCGAGGAGCTCGGATTCAAGTACTTCGGACCGGTCGACGGACACAACGTCGAGTTTCTCGTGCAAACGCTCAGAGACATCAAGAAACTCAAGGGCCCGATCATCCTGCATACCTTGACGCGGAAAGGAAAGGGCTACGAGTTCGCCGAAAAGGACGATCTGTGCTGTCACGGTGTGAGCAGTTTCGACAAGGTTCCCGGCGACAGGAAAGGCGACGACAGGGTGCCGACATACACGAAGGTGTTCGGCGATACGATGCTGGAAGTCGCCGAAAGGGACGAGTCGGTCGTGGCTATAACCGCCGCGATGCCGGACAACACCGGCCTGAAGCCTTTTGCGGAAAAGTATCCCGATCGCTTCTTCGACGTCGGGATCGCCGAGCAGCACGCGGTGACGTTCGCGGCGGGGCTCGCGGTGGAAGGATTGAAACCGGTCGTGGCGATCTACTCGACTTTTCTCCAGAGGGCCTTCGACCAGGTGATTCACGACGTGGCCTTGCAGAAACTGCCCGTTCGCTTCGTACTCGATCGTGGCGGACTGGTAGGGGAGGACGGCCCCACGCATCACGGTGCGTTCGATTTGAGCTACATGCGTTTGATCCCCGACATGGTCTTCATGTCCCCGAAAGACGAAAACGAATTGCGCAACATGATAGCGACTCTCATATCCTACGACGAGGGCCCGATCGCCGTCCGCTTTCCGCGGGGCAAGGGAGCCGGAGTGGAATTGGACGAATCCCCGGCGGCGATTCCCATCGGTCGAGCCGAGATAGTTAAGGAGGGGCGGGACATGGCTTTCATAGCCGTCGGCAGCGCGGTGGCAACGTGCCTTCAGGCGGCCCGGAATCTCCAGGAGACGCACAGGGTCGACGCGATGGTCGTGAACGCGCGTTTCATAAAGCCGCTGGATGAAGAATTGATCATTGGTTTGGCCGAGAAGGGCATACCGATTCTCACCGTCGAGGAAAACGTTCTCGCCGGGGGATTCGGCGGGGGTGTGCTCGAGCTGCTGATCCGTAACGGGATAGAAAAGGCGAGGGTGATGAATGCGGGTATCCCCGACCGTTTCATAGAACACGGCAGCAGGAGCGAGCTCTTGCAAGACATCGGATTGGATGCAGATTCCATCACGGCGACGGCCGAAGAGCTCTTGGGATTCCACGTCGAGAAGAAGATGTTCAACCGTTCGTGAATTGAAGGCGGGTGAGGAAATGACGTTCAAGCGCGTGGGGGTTGTCGCCAACCTCGAGAAGAAAGAGGCGGTGGATTTCCTGGGAAAACTCGTTCCCGAACTTACGAACGGCGGGTTCGAAGCCTTCCTTGCTCCCGAGATCAAGGACGTTTACAAAACGAAAGTCGATTACGAGATTCCATCCGATTGCGACATGATAATCGCTCTCGGGGGCGACGGCACCATTCTGAAAGTAGCGCGGAAATATTCGCAAGACGAGATACCGATATTCGGCATAAATCTGGGCAGGCTGGGATTTCTGGCGGAGGAGGTCGGCCTCGGCGGTCTCGAGAGGATAATGGAGGGTAGATTCAAGATCCAGGATCGAATGCGAATATCCGCGCGCGTAATGAAGGACGACGAAGTGCTCGCCAGGCTCGACGCACTGAACGACGTCGTCGTTCACGGAGCCGGCTTTTCCCGGATGATAACCATACGAACCGAGGTCGACAGCAAGCTGATCCGCGAGTACACGGCGGACGGGATAATACTGGCGACGCCGACGGGTTCGACGGCATATTCCCTGTCGGCCGGCGGGCCGTTGCTCACTCCGACGATAGAAGCAATGTTGCTTACGCCTCTTTGCCCGCATTCACTGAGTATCCGCCCGATCGTGCTGGATGCTTCCGAGAAGATCTTCGTGCGCATCGTTTCCAGCAAGTCGAAGTGTATGATCACGGCGGACGGGCAGGTGAGCTCCGATCTCGAAAAAAGCTGGTCGGTGGTCGTTGAGAAGAGCAGGCACGTCACGAAACTCGTCATCCCCGACGATTACGATTTCTTTGCATTGCTCCGCGACAAGCTTTGATGACGGCTTGATACGGAGCCGCGACGATTTCTCCTGACATGCTCAAGTCACTTCACATACGAAACCTTGCAGTCGTTGAGGACATCACGCTCACGTTCGACCGCGGCCTCAACGTGTTGACGGGATCGACCGGAGCGGGAAAGTCCCTCATCCTGGGCGCGGTCAATCTCCTGCGGGGTTCGAAGATCGACGGCCGGATGCTCAGGAGGGGTGAGACGAACGCCCTGGTAGAGGCTACGTTCATCACCGAGGAAGGTGCGGGTCTCCCGCTGGAGGGCGGATCGACAAGGGGGGAGATCACTCTCGCCAGAAAGATCAATGCGGGAGGCAGGAGCAGGGCATACGTAAACGGCAAGCCGGTTCAGCTGAGTACGATGATCGAACTTGCGCGGGACTTGATAGAACCCCACGGGCAGAACGAACAGATGAAACTCAAGTCCCAGGAGAACCACATCGCCTACCTCGATGAATACGCGGGCCTGGATGGGATGAAAGAAGACTACGGACGGCTGCTCGGGGAATTCGATTCGGCTCGAAGGCGACTCGACGATTTCAACCAAAGGATGATACTGGTTCGGGAGAAGAGGGAGATCCTGGAACACAGGATCGAGGATCTCTCTCGCGCCAACTTGTTGGAGGGGGAGAAGGAGGAGTTGGAGAAGAAAGTGGCGATGCTGGAGAACTCCCATCAGATCCTCGAGGGTGTCGGCATGGCCTGTGACCTGCTCTACGAGAACGAGCAATCCGCATGGAGCCTCGTGAGAAAAAGCTCCGAGGCTCTGGAGCGCATCGCGGGAGTCGACGAATTGTTCTCAGATTGCGTGGAGCGGCTGGAGAGCGCCGGGATAGGCATCGCGGAGTGCGTGGACGAGCTTCGGGATTATCTGGACCGCGTGGACTGCGACCCTTCCGAACTCGAAAGCATGCAGTCGCGATTGGCATTTCTCCAGCAGGTGGAGAGACGTTACGGCAAGTCGATCGACGAGTTGATCGCCGAAGCGGACAAGTGGCGTGAAGAACTGGATTCGTTGGAACTCGAAAACGAGCAGAGAACCCGGTTGGAAAAAGAAGTCCGCGACAAGCTGGAGCGCCTGCGAGAAAAGGCCCTCGAGCTGAGCAGAAAACGAGAGCGGGCCGCCGCGCAATTGGATCGCCGGGTGACCTCGTCGCTCCGAGAGATGCGCATGCCGGACGTGGTGTTCAGGACCGATATCGAGTTTGTCGAGTCCCCGGACGGGATAATGGACATCGAAGGAAAGAAGATCAAGATTTTCCAAGACGGGATCGATCGGGTGGAATTCTTCATAATCACCAACAAGGGGGAAAAGGAAGGCCGCGTCTGCGAGATTGCTTCGACCGGCGAAACCTCGAGGATAGCTCTGGCACTCAAGGATGTGATAAGCTCGAGGAGGAAGAGCAGCGTTCTGGTATTCGATGAGTTGGACGCGGGAATAGGCGCCGACATGGGGGAAGCGATTGCGGAAAAATTGTTGTCCTTGAGCGGGAAGTACCAGATCATAGCGATAACCCACATGCCGCAGATCGCGGCGGCTGCGCACAGGCATCTCGTGGTTTCCAAGCGGGTGGAGGGAGGCAGGACGCGAGTCGAGGTTGAAGAGGTGCGGGGTGGCAAGAGGGAAGAGGAGTTGGCCAGGATGCTCGGCGGCGGGGGCGACGACATGGAGAAAGTACTTGCCTTGGCTTCCGAAATGTTGCATGCAAGAAAAGCCCGTCGAGATTACGAAGGCATGCGCCCGTAGCTCAGTGGATAGAGCACCGGCCTCCGGAGCCGGGTGCCGCAGGTTCGAATCCTGCCGGGCGCAAATCCACCTTCCGCTCTCAACCCTCGAGACAGGGAACATCATGCCGGAGCGAGGACGTTGGACGCCCAAGCGGAAAGGAAATGGACCTTGCTGAGCTACTTGTTGCGATTCTTGTTCTTTGTGCTTCTGCTCAGGCTCCTTTCGCCCTTTTTCAGGGGCTTGCGCAAGCTGTTCACTTCTTCTTCGAACCCCGGATCCACGGGTAAGCCCCCGAAGAAAACCCCCGATTACTCCGACTTGACCCCGTACGAGATCGAGGACGCAGAGTACGAAGAGTTGAAGGAGAAGCGCCCGTGATCTTCAAGCAAAAAAAGGTCAGGAGATCCGACAAGTTCAGGTTTCGCTACGTTCGTGCTCGCACCAGTCGAAGGGAAGTATTGGCTTCCCAGTATTCGATCGCCGTGGTCCAGGCGGCATTGGGCATAGCGCTCCTCGTGGCTTCGTACGAGAGCTTCCGTGTTTTCAGGTTGCGCGGTCCGAGCCTGCCTTTCCTCGCCAAGTATTCTCTATCCTTCCTTTTCCTCCTGGGGGGAATATTTTCCCTTCGTTCCGGGCTCCGAAGATTCCGCATCCTGCGCCGCGACGGCGCGAAAGGGCCGAGCAAGCCGGCATGACAGGCGCCGGCGTATGGATTCCTTCTTAACCCAAACCATGGCATAGGTTTTGCACAAAAGCGGGGGAGCATAGGTCCGGCCTCCATGCGGATTTAATTCATTTTATCAAGTGAACGTCGCAAGCGATTGCAATGAAAAAACTTGAAAAACACAAGGATCTTCTTTTCTCGACCATCTCCGAGATCACGAGCCTCATAATTGCCGGCAACGACAAGAAAATAATTATCCAGAAGCTCCTTGATTGTTCCCTGAGGATCTTGGAAGCGGAGAAGGTGTATCTGCTGGAGCTGAGCGGCGAAAGGATAATCAAGTATTCCAAGTCCGAGGACGGTATGGAAGACGGGGAGATGAGCATCGAGATCGTGCCGGGAAAGACGGGAGTCATGGAGTGGATGATAAAAGAGGGAAAGGACAGCGAGCTGATGCACAAGGGCGAGGAGCTGGCTTTCGACGTCCCGGTGCTGGCGGACCATTTCCTCAGCGACGGGGACAAGGCGCGAATAATAATCTCCGCGCCCCTAGTGGCGAAGAAATCGATGTTCGGGTTGCTGGTGGCGTTGCACAAGAGCGACGGCGGGCTGTACTCCAAGGAGGACATCAAGCTAATAACCGTGTTGGCGAACCAGGCTGCGATCGCGGTTGAAAACACGATCCTCTACCAGAAGCTCGAAAAGGAGGCGGTCACCGACGGACTCACGGGAGTATTCAACTACCGTTTCCTGATGACTTCGCTGGAGCGGGAGATCAAGCGAGCCGCGAGATTCAACCAGGTTTTTTCCTTCGTGATGCTCGATGTGGACAATCTGAAGAAATACAACGACACCCTCGGCCACCTCTACGGGAGCCAGGCCCTGAAAGAAATTGCGATCATCATCAAGAACAACTGCCGTGAGATCGACTTCGTCAGCAAGTACGGCGGAGACGAGTTCGGGATCATTCTCCCCCAGACCGATCTCGAGGGGGCGGAGAATGTCACGAAGCGCATAGTCAGCGCGGTGAGCAGCCACAGGTTCGACGGAACCTCCGCGGGGCTTCTCACCTGCAGTGCGGGCATCTCGCTCTTTCCCAAGGACGGCAAGACGGCTAAAGAGCTGATCGCAAGCGCCGATAAGGCATTGTATCAGGCCAAGCGCTCCGGAAAGAACAAGCTGTCGACGACGATGGATTTGATCGTCGATGTCAGCGACTGATTTCTGGTTTCCACTTCCGGAATATCTCGTGTATGATGGAGCGGAGCCGTAGTCGATTCAAAAAGAAGAGGTATCATATGGAGTTATTGGAAAGAATCAGGAACAAGGACGCAAGATTGTGCGTCATAGGGCTCGGGTACGTCGGGCTGCCTCTCCTCGTCGAGTATGCCAAGGCGGGGTTCAATACGATCGGTATCGACATCCAGGCGGACAAAGTGGAGAGAGTCAACAAGGGTGAGAGTTACATCGCCGACGTTCCGTCTTCGATCCTCAAAGAAGTCGTGAGCGAGGAGAGGCTGAAAGCAACAACCGATTTCAGCGTGTTGAACTCGGTCGATACCATCAACATATGTGTTCCCACGCCTCTGAGGAAGACCCGCGATCCGGACATATCTTTCATCGTAAACGTGGTGAAGGAGATCAAGAAATATCTTCACGAGGGACAGCTCGTCATCCTGGAGAGCACGACCTATCCGGGCACGACCGAGGAAGTGATTCTTCCAATGCTGGAAGAAAGCGGTCTCGAGGTGGGAGAGGATTTCTTCCTGGCCTTTTCTCCGGAAAGGGTGGATCCAGGCAACAAGAAATACAACACGAAGAACATTCCCAAAGTGGTGGGAGGAATAACCCCCCGCTGCACGGAAGCCGCTTCCGAGCTCTATCGGGCCGCGTTGACGAGGACGGTTCCGGTCAGTTCGGCGCGAGTAGCGGAGACCGTAAAGCTGCTGGAGAATACTTTCCGGAGCGTCAACATAGGCCTTGTGAACGAGATAGCTCTGATGTGCAACAAAATGGATATCGACGTATGGGAAGTCATAGAGGCGGCCGCGACCAAGCCTTTCGGCTTCATGGCATTCTATCCCGGGCCGGGTCTGGGCGGCCATTGCATTCCGATCGACCCGTTCTACTTGTCTTGGAAGGCCAGGCTCAGCGGGTTCGAGGCGCGGTTCATAGAGCTGGCGGGCCAGATAAACGGCTCCATGCCCGAATACGTGGTCCAGAAGATCACGGACGCGCTCAACAGGCTCCGCAAGAGCGTCAATGGATCGCGCGTGCTCATCCTCGGCGTCTCCTACAAGGAAGACATAGACGATACGCGGGAATCGCCCGCTCTCGACGTGATAAGGCTCCTCCAGCAGAAAGGAGCGGAGGTGGTCTATCACGATCCCTTCGTTTCGCCCGGCGCCAAGGACCTCGAGGACATCGTCGGCATAGAGCTCACGCCCGATAGAGTCAAGAGCTGCGACTGCGCGGCCATCATCACGGGGCACTCCGGCGTCGATTATGGAATGGTGTTGGAGCATATTCCCGTGCTTGTGGATACACGGAATGTCCTCAAGGATTTTTCATCGGACAAGATCGTGAAGTTGTAGACAAGCATGGCCTGTGGAAACAGGAAGGAGTCCAGATGTCCAGATATCTCGTGACCGGTGGAGCGGGGTTCATAGGCTCCAATATAGTGGCGGAACTCTTGCGCAGGGGCGAGCAAGTCAGAGTGATAGACGATTTCTCGACCGGCCGGCGGGAAAATATCGAGGAGTTCGCCGGCAAGATAGAGCTCATAGAAGGCGACATCCGCGACATGAAACTGGTCCGCGAAGTGATGAAAGGAGTGGATTTCGTCCTCCATCAAGCAGCGCTGGCCTCGGTTCAGAGAAGCATAGACGATCCCACGAGCTCGAACGAAGTCAACATCCAGGGCACTCTCAATCTGTTGGAGGCGGCCAGGCATGCGAAAGTGAAGAAGTTCGTTTACGCCTCTTCCTCCTCGGTGTACGGCGACAGCGAGGAGTTGCCCAAACACGAAGGTATGCCTACGAATCCGAAGTCGCCGTACGCGCTGACCAAGCTCACCGGCGAGTGGTACGCCCGCATCTATGGGAACATCTTCGATGTGGCGACCGTGGGCTTGAGATACTTCAACGTTTTCGGACCCAAGCAGGACCCCAATTCGCAGTACAGTGCGGTCATCCCCATTTTCGTCAAGGCTCTCATGGAAGGCCGGCGAGCCACCATCTTCGGTGACGGGGAGCAATCACGCGATTTCACGTACGTCGAGAACGTCGTCAGCGCCAACCTCCTGGCCTGCTCCGCCGTTGCTCCCTCGGGGCGGGTGTACAACGTGGCCTGCGGAAAAAGATTTACATTGAATTTCCTGTATGAGAGACTTAGAGAAATAATAGGCTCCGATATCGATCCCGAGTACGGACCGGAACGAATCGGAGACGTCAGACACTCGATGGCGTCGATCGATGCCGTGAAACGTGATCTCGGCTTCGAAGTGCTGGTTGATTTCGAAACCGGTCTCGAAAAGACGGTCGAGTGGTACAGGAAAGTCGAGTTCGCAGGCAGTTGAACTCGACCGGATCCCGTTCCGGATCGAGAGGAAGCAATGAACAAAGCAGGTCTTCTGGGTTTTTCCCTTTTCGTTGCGGCGCTGAGCATGTCCGCCCCGTCCCGCCTCGGGGCGCAACAAGTCAATCTGCCGGATGATTACAGAGTGGGGACCGGGGACGTGATCTACATCCTGGTCCCGCAGCGTCCCGACCTGAGCCGCGAAGCGAAGATCGACAAGAACGGGGATATCACCCTGCCGCTCGTGGGCAACGTCCGTGTCTCCGGGTTGACCGCGCGCGAGATGGAAGCCAGGCTCCTGCAGGCGATGCGCGAGTACTACCCGAGTCTGAGCGGTCTATCGGTGAGAATCCAGGAGGCGGTGAGCCAGATAATTTACGTGCTCGGCCAGGTGGGGAAACCCGGAAAGTACGCATTTCCCGCATCTCCCAACCTGTGGGAAGCGATCCGGGAAGCGGGTGGCCCTACGGCCAACGCCTCTCTCGACAACGTGCGGATCGTGAAGGACAAGAGCAAGGGAGGAACCAGCGAGGTGGTCAACGTCATGGAAGCCCTCGAGATGGCGTCGATAGACGATCTGCCCGAACTGGAGGGCGGCGATACGGTCGTCATTCCGGAAAGGGAGACGACTTATGCCGGGAGCTTCGGCGTGAACGTGTTCGGCTCCGTTCAACATCCCGGCATATACAGGCTGCAGGGGAGGCACGATCTCTTGAGCGCGGTTCTCCTGGCCGGCGGGCCGGCGGGCGGAGCCGCCCTGAATCACATAAAGATAATAAGGCCCGGGAGTGATGGGAACGTCGAGACGATCGAAGTGGATCTGGAAAAGTATCTCAAGGAAGGTGACCCGCTGTCCAATCCCAAGCTTCAGCCGGGGGATACGGTGCATATCCCGGCGCAAAACCGCATAGCGTTCCTGTTCAAGAACGACCTCGGATTCATCATGAACATCGTCACGACTGGTGTCACGGTCGCCGCTTTGATTGTAAGCGTAAAGTATTACCAGAGGTGATCACAGCACCGGCATGAGAAAACTCACCGATGATACACAAGATAACTCCTCCAAGCTGAACCTCACCGAGATCTGGAGGGTCGCTTGGCGCAAGAAATACCTCCTCCTCGTTCCGCTCCTCATCCCTCTCGTGGTTACGCTGATCGGGGTTCGTTTCCTCGTACCCGTGTTCGAAGCGTCGAGCATCATCAGAATGGAGGACAAGAATCTCCTTACGCGGGAGATGGAAAGGTACATCCAGTTCCAGGACAGGCGCAGGATGCACGACAGGGAAGCGGAAGCCAGGATAAAGTCGGAGCTTGCCACGAGCAAGTTCCTCGACGAGCTCATCGACAGGTTGGGCATGGACAAGGATCCCAAGATTCTCAAGTGGGCGGAGAGGCAGAGAGCGAACCGCTTCCCGGATCTGTCGGTCAGGGAACTGGTTCACAGGAAGTTGCGCGGCAGGGTGAAGAAGACCATCAGCGTCGAAAGGGTCGGCCCCGGGATGTTCAAGATTTCGGCGTTCCACTTCGATCCCGAAATCTGCTACGTAATCGCGAACGCCGTGACGGAGCTTTTCATACAGAACCAGAAGAAGAAGCAAATAGAGGGCCTTCAAGAGGCGAGCGATTTCAGCGACGAACACCTCGTGCTATACAAGGAGAGGCTGGAGAAATCCGAGCAGGAACTCGACCGCTTCAAGAAGAAGATGAATCGTTTGAAGATGAAGGTGATCCCGGTCGGCGAGAGAAACCTTGGCTACGCCGAGACCCTGCTCAAGCAGATCGAGATCAAGATAAACGACGGCAGGGGGATCCTCGGCAAGATCGAATCCAATCTCGTCGCCCTCTTCGGTTCGGTGCCCAAGAGTTCAGTGCTCGACGGCGACGGGGAGCTTCGGAAAATACGCACCCAGTTGCTGGCCCAGTTCGAAACCCAGCTGCTCCTGGAGCTGGGAGCGAGAGGCGAGAAAACCGACGAACTTCGCGAGAGCGTAAGCGACATAACTTCGACCGGCGAAGCTCTTCAGAAGCGCCTGGCCGAGGTCGTTCCCCGTGCTTTTCCCGACATCTACAAGGATTACTATCCTCTGATCGTCGAGTTCTACTACCAGAAAACGATGGTTGAAGGCTACGAGAAGAAGAAGACGTCGCTCAAAGGCTACATAAACGATTACAAGCAGAAACTCGAATTGGAACCGCAGTGGGAAAGGCAACTCGCCAAGCTCAGGGAAGAAGTTCAGCTCAACAAGGACCTGTACAATTCTTTCCTGAAGGCCAAGACGTCAACGCAGATATCGGAATCGGCGCAGAACACGAATCTCGGGCTGACCATCGAAGTGGTTGAAAAGGCCCGCAAACCGATGTCTCCGGTTCGACCCAACAAACCCAAGATCATCATAATCGCCATCCTCTTCGGCGGTTTTCTCGGTGTAGGCAGTCTCATCGTTTCCGAGTTCGTCGATACTTCATTCCGGTCCGTCGAAGAAATCCAAAGAGAACTGGGGTTGAAGGTTCTGGGCACGGTTCCAAGGTTCGAGTTGAACGCCGAATGGGGGGAAAGAGGAGGTTTCCGGCGAGTGCTGGTATGGGTGGCGGCTTCATTGATCATAGGCGGCATAGCGATTCTGGGGTTCTACTATTACGGAAAATCTTCCACCGGGAATCGCATAGAGATCTACGCATCACAAAGGGTGGAGGATGTGAAATGAAAGCTTCGGATATATTCGAATACTACGAGAGCGAATCTCCCATCGCCACGGAATTGCGAAGGCTGTATCACAATCTCACTACGCTCGACGGGGACAAGAAGAACAAGTCCTTTCTCGTTACGAGTTCCGAGAGAGGAGAGGGAAAGAGTACGATAACGTCCCATTTGGCGCTGACCGTGGCGCAGTTTCCAAGGAAGAAAGTCGTCGTGGTGGATGCCGATTTCAGGCGTCCGAGAATACACCAACTGTTCGGGTTGACCAATGCGGTGGGTCTCATAAGTTGCTTGCGTGACCTGAAGGACCCGATGAGCGTCGTGCAGGATACGAGGCTGGACAACTTGAAGGTCGTGACTTCAGGGGGATACAGCGAAACGCCGGCCCAGCTTTTCGAAACGGACGCCTTGACCGAATTCATGGAAAAGATGAAATTCTACTTCGACGTGGTGATCGTGGACGGCGCTCCCATACTTGCGGTCAGCGATACCTTGTTCTTGTGCAACCGGATCGATGCGGTCCTTTTCGTGGTCCTCGTGGGCCGCACGCCGAAACAAGTGGTCAAGCGCGCCAAGGAAATCTTGGTCGACTCCAAGGCAAACATCGCCGGCGTCGTCGTCAACAACGCTTCGGAGGTTCTGCCGTATTACTACGACTACAAGTATTACGGTTACGGGCCCGACAGGGGTTGATTGCAAACGGACAGGTTTGATGATCAAATGCGTGTTGCGGCCTTTCCTTCCCATCTAGAATCCAATCCCTATTGTGACCTCCTCTACGACAACCTGCGGGATCTCGGTGTGGAGCTCGCCGAAGAAATGGAGCCTTCTTTCCGCGATTTCTGGAAGCATCGTCGCGAAGTCGACGTTCTGCATTTCCACTGGATCGAAAGATACTACCGGCACTGGAGGGGAGGCTGGTTTTCACGGATGACGCTGATCAGATTCAAGCTGCTCATACTTTTCGCCCGCTTGCTGGGTTACCGGATAGTCTGGACGATGCACAACCTGAAGCCCCATGAACCGGCCGCCGGGCGTTTGGACGACGACGCAATAGCGTTCATGGCCGCGCACGCATCCACCGCGGTGCATTGCGAGAGGGCCAGGGAGCTTCTCGAGGAAAAGGCGGGGCTCGTTCGTACGGCGGTGATACCCCACGGCAACTACATCGGCTATTACCCGGTGCGTCATTCGCGGGAATCGGCGCGCAAGGAGCTCGGCATCGACGGGGATAAAACGGTCTTTCTGTTCTTCGGAATGATCAGGATGTACAAGGGAATCGGTGAGCTCTGCGAATCTTTTCGCGCGGTCGGTGCCGGCGACGCCATGCTCCTGATAGCGGGCAAGCCGTACGAAGAGAGGGAAGAGGATTTCATAGACGCGGTGAGGGAGGAATTCACCGAAAGCGGCATCCGCTTCGTCTGCGATTTCATCCCGGACGATGAAGTGGCCAAGTATTTCCTCGCATGTGACTTCGCGGTTTTTCCCTATCGCAACGTGTTGACGTCCGGCTCGGTGATACTGGCCCTGGGATTCGGCAGGTCGATCATAGCTCCTCGTATAGGATGCATAGCCGAGCTCGAGGATGAGGGGGTCGGAATATTCTACGACCCCGAAGAGGAGGGAGGGCTCGAGCGGGCCATTCGGGCCGCCTTGCGGGTAGAAAGCACCGAAGAGATGGCGAGGAGAGCCCGCGATCTCGCGCGAGGGCTGAGCTGGCGAACGATCGCGGAGGAGTATCTCTCACTCTACGGGCAGGGAGGTTGAACCATTCCCGGCGTTGCGGAACAAGCAAGCAGCAGTGTCGATATGAAGAGGGTTCTGATCGTATCGTATCATTTCCCGCCGATCGTGAGCGCGGGCGTGCCCCGGATCAGATACATAACCAGGCACCTGCTCGCCGAGGGTTGGCGGGTCACTGTCCTCTCGGTGGAGAAATCCTACTGTGAAAAGAACGATCCGGACACTCTACGATGGATACCGCCGGGCGTCGAGATCGTCAGGACGGGATCCTTCGAGGTCGATGTGATCGATCCCGGCAATGCCGCTTCGTCGCAAAACGATCGTGGCGGGTTTCTCGCCCGTCTGGCCTGGTTTCTTCGCAAGGTCGCGTACCGCGTCTTGTTCAGGTTCCTGGCTTTCCCCGACAGGCAGATCGGCTGGTTCGTGCCTCTTCTGGTGACCGCCGAAAGGCTGCTGCGTTCGAAGAGGTATGACGTAGTCCTGAGCTCCAGTCCGCCTCATTCGACGCATCTGTCCTTGTGGCTGCTGCGCAAGTTCCGGCACTTCAAATGGGTTGCGGACTTCAGGGATCCCTGGACGACGCCGTCTTTCTACTATCGCGGCGGGATATCGCGCGCCATCGCCGAGAAGATGGAACGGCTGGTGCTCAAAGGATGCGACGTGGTGATTGCAAACACGCAAGGCAACAAGAGGGCGCTGCTCGAAAAGTTTCCTTTCCTCGATTCCGAGGCGGTGGCCGTGGTAAACAACGGATTCGACGAAAAAGAGGAGATCGATTACGGAATAGATCCCGCCGACGTCGCCTGCGATTTTGTCTATACGGGCGAAGTCTATGAGGGCATGCTCGACCTGTACATCGAAGCCGTGGAACACCTGTTGCGAAATGGACTCGGGCCCGTTCCCAGGCTGTTCGTCTACGGACAAATGGATTCCGAATGCCTGGATCTGCTCGAGCGCTCGCCTGCGCGTCGCTATATCGAATGGAAAGGCAGCGTGTCCTATGCACGCAGCTTGGGATTGATGAGAAAAGCCAATGCGCTGCTCCTCATCCTGCCGCATACCGAGAGGGGAAAGACATGGGTCCCAAGCAAGTTGTACGCCTACCTGTTCGCCGGCCGACCGATCCTGGCCATAGCTCCGGTCGGGGACGCGACGGATATAATAGCCAGAACCGGAACCGGAGTCGGCTTGACGAATCCCGACCCCGTCGATGTCGCCGGATCATTGGCGCATTTCGTCGATGAAATGCGGCGGGGAAGGCTGGATCTCGCGAGGAACGAGGAAGCGATAAGCGAATTCTCGGCATCCCGCGTGGCGGGTCGCATCGAGAAAATCCTGGCGAAAGCGAGCGGCCCATGATGGAAAGACGCACGAAATCCATCGCTCTCATCACGATCGCTGCATCGACCCTGGCTGCGGCGTTCGCCCTGTTGTTGTTGCATTCGGTCAAGATAGGCGTCGCCGCCTATATCGTTGGAGTGGGAGTGGTGATGCTTCTCATGGAGCCGTTCGTCGGTCTGATAAACTACCTCATATTCCTGTACATTCGACCGCAGGAATTTCTGCCCGGCTTCGTGGGACTCCCGGTGATGCTCATGATCGGCGGTGCGACTTTCGTGGTCATGCTCATCAATCATGCGATGATGAAAAAAACGCTCGCCATGACGAAGGCGCCGCAGAACATCCTGATGTTGCTTCTCCTGGCCGCCATCGTGATGTCACATCTGAGTCATCTCTATTTGCACGCTGCGATCGATTCCGGACGTGCTTTCCTCAGTACGGTGGTCATGTATCTGCTAATAGCAAACCTCGCCCTGAGCGAGAGGAACCTGAAGATCACCCTGTACCTGATGACGATACTCACAGTGTTCATGGCTCTTCAGGGGATAAAACAATACTATACGGGCGTAGGCATAGCCGGCCAAACCCTGATTGAAGGCAGGATAAGGGGAATCGGGATCTTTTCGGACCCGAACGACCTGGCGCTGACATTCCTCATAGTGCTGCCTTTCGCGTTCTTCACTTTGATCGATTCGAGGAATCTCATGGTGAAGACGACCGCGGTGATCGCGATGGCGGTCCTCGTCTACGCCCTCTATCTTACCAATTCGCGAGGCGGATTCTTGAGCTTTGGAATGCTCGTGTTCCTGCTCTTCGTGCGTCGATTCGGCCTGATCCCGGGTCTTGCCGCCGGAGCCGCGATGTTTTTCGTGATGTTCGCGTTCGGTCCGTCCCGGATGTCGGAGCTGTCCCCCGAGGAGGCGTCCGCCTATGGGAGGATAGAAGCTTGGGGAAGAGGACTGGAAATGCTCCGCGCCAACCCGCTCTTTGGTGTGGGGCAGGGAAGGTTCATGGATTTTCACTTCCGCACCGCGCACAATTCGTTCGTGCTCTGCGCCAGCGAGTTGGGGCTCTTCGGATTCTACAGCTGGTTGACCTTGTTGTTGATATCGATGAAGAACATGTTCTTCGTCAGCCGCGAGGCGCGGGCCAACGGAATGCGGGAGAACGCCGTCATAGCGGATTCGATCTTCTTCGCATTCGTGGGATTCCTGACCGCAGCGTTTTTCCTTTCCCGCACCTACAACGATCTGCTCTATGTGCTCGTGGGATTGAGCGCCGCCGCGACGCAGGTTTTCGTCGCCAGAACCGGCGAGAAATACGTGCTCATGGACAGGAGAGACCTGCTGCAGGGATTCGGGCTCATGGTCGGTGTTCTCGTCCTGCTGAAGATCATAGTCATGTTGTACTGGTGAAGACATGCATGTAATCATCCTCGTCACGTCGGTTCTTGCGCTGGTCTTGCTCGGCGCCCTCGCGCGCAGGAAGAACGTGGACATAATAGTCCTGGGTTCGATCAAGAGACGCCCGCCTCGTTGCGACGGGAAGAGGCACGTGTTTTTCTGCTTCGTGGATCACTTCGAACCGATGTGGAAGGGAGCCGATGAGAACTCGGCCCTGGAGAGGGTCCGCATGTGGCTTTCGAGGTATCCGGTGGTCACGGCGGGGCTCGAGGACGGGGGAGGGCGGCCGCCGCAGCATACCTTTTTCTACCCCGAGGAAGAGTACCACCCGCAATGCCTGGACATGCTTGCCGAACTCCGGCGCAAGGGCTTGGGCGACGTGGAAATCCACCTTCATCACGACAACGACACTTCGGAATCGCTGCGGGAGAAGCTGCAGAATTTCAAGGGGGTTCTTCGGCGAAGGCACGGGCTTCTCAGGGAGAATCCCCGAACCGGTGAGATCGAATACGGTTTCATACACGGCAACTGGGCGCTCGACGACTCCGGGCCGGGTGGAAGGTATTGCGGAGTGCGCGACGAGATCACGATCCTCGAGGAGACCGGTTGTTACGCCGACTTCACTTTTCCGTCGGCGCCGCATCCGACGCAACCGCCTATGATCAACGTGATCTACTACGCCACCGATGATCCCGTCAAAGCCAAGAGTCATCACCGGGGGCGCGAAGTCGTCTTCGGCAGGCATACGGGCGGCGATCTCCTCATGATAACCGGCCCGCTCGCCGTGAACTGGAGGCTGCGGAGGCGGGGTATATTTCCCGCCATCGAGAACGGGGACGTAACATCGATCAATCCTCCCGTGCCGGCGAGAATCGACCTTTGGGTGAAGACCGCCATCGGCGTGCGCGGTTGGCCCGGTTGGATTTTCATCAAGGTCCATACTCACGGAGCCCAGGAAGCGAACTCGAGCTTTCTTCTCGGGGAAGGGATCAAGATGCTGCACGAACATCTAGCGGGGAGGTACAACGACGGTCGGAACTACGTGCTCCACTACGTGACCTCGTGGGAAACGGCCAACTGCGTGCGGATCCTGGAAAAAGGGGACAGGGAAGGAATTAGCCTGGTGGAGGCCTTCGATTACGACGCGGCCTGGAACCGCATCTGATTTTTCCCTTGCTTGAACGAGCTCATCCACATAATGTTGCCTTGATCGAACGATCCACTCCACAAGCCCGGCGGATGATTGCTTGCATATTTCTTGCTCTGCATCTGGGAACCCTTCAGAGAGAGGCATTGACTTCATGCGCGGTGCAGCCGAGAAGTTCATCAAGGTTTGTGGTTTGGGAGCATTGTTCCTTTTGATTGCCCCCGGTTCCTCATCCATCCGCGCCGTCGAGAAAGGGAACGCCAAGGAGGGCGGCTCGGCCGCAGCGGAAAACCTTGCATTTTTGGTTTTCGAGGCGAATCCCGACGCATCATACGACATAGGCAAGAACGGTTCGGGCCTCGTTTCAGTGGTTTCCACCACAAACGGCACTATCGGGTTTTCCGACCTCGCCAACACGCTCGATACCTATTCGTTCATTATGACGGGCAGCAACCCACAGCCGCCGTCGGCTCCGAGCGGCCTGACCGTGGTGGGTGGCGACGCCGGATGCGCGCAGTGTGACTGGTTGCACAATCCCGAACCGAATGTAACCGGATACAGGCTCTATTTCGGGGCATCGTCCGTGGCCCAAGGCGCCGCGGCCTACGACGACTCGGTCGACGTAACCGGGACGGTTCATTTCAATCTCTGCGGCCTGGTGGAGGGGAACTACTATTTCGCGTTGAGAGCTATAAACAGCTTCGGTTTGCTCAGCACCTACTCGCAGGAAGTCTCGGCCTACGTCGGAACGGGATCGGCTCAGGGACCTTCTCCTCCTCAGCAGGTGGGTGTAGTCGAGAGCACTCCCGGCTGCGCGTCTGTTTCATGGAGCCCCAACTCCGAGGTCGACATAGCCGGCTACATGGTTTTCTACGGCACCGAGAGCGTAGCGGGCGGAGTGGCGGCTCAATATACGGATTCGCTCGACGCCGGGAACGCCACGGCCAAGACAGTGTGCGGGTTGGCGCCGGGAACATACTATTTCGCCGTGAAGGCGTACAATACGAGCGGGGTATACAGCGCTTACTCGATCGAGAGGGTGTTGGATGTGCAGGGCGCGGACTTGGCTGCGCCGACTTTTTCGAATCTTTCTCCTGCAGACGGGAGCATCGGGGTTCCCCTCAACACCGCCGTGGCTTTCACGGTGTCGGATGCGATGAGCGGGGTGGATACGAACAGCGTAGCCGTGCTCATAAACGGCTCGCCGCCCGCCTCGATCGTTTTCAGCGGGGATGCCGCCGCAACGCACGTGAGCTGCAAGCCGGGCTCGGCTCTGCCGGTTCAGAGCCTCGTCACCGTATCAGTGACGGCGGGTGATCGCGCGGTGCCCTCCAACGTCGATTCGGTCTCATGGAGTTTCACGACGGGCTCGGGGGCGGACGGCACCCCACCGGAGTTCTGTTGCCTGAATCCCGGTTCGGGCAGCGCCGACGTTTCCCCTTCGACGAACATAGTGATCGGGATAAGCGATTCGGAATCCGGGGTCGATCCGGGAAGCCTGAAGCTCTTCGTGAACGACCTGCCGGCGGATTACACGCTGGAAGGGGACGACAACAAGAACCTCCGCCTGGTTTACGTGAACACGGAAGGGTTCCCTCTCGGCGAAGTGGTAAGGGTTAGAGTGGATGCCTGCGACCTGGCGTTGCCTGCGAATTGCTCGTCGCTTCTCGATTATTCTTTCACCGTTTCCGCCACGCCGGACGCGGCCGGCGCGGCCGCCATAGTTCCCGACGGATTCTGGGCCGAAGACCCGACGAAACCGCTCCAGGTCAAGAATATTCCGCTGGGATGGACGGTCCGCATCTTCGATGTGTCGGGACGCAAAGTCAGAACGTTCAAGAACGAGATGCGCGACGGCCTGGACTGGACGTGGGATTTCAAGAATGACGGCAATCGCCGGGTGGTTAGATCGTTGTATCTGGTGAGAGTGACCGACGCGAGCGGGCGGGTGAGGCAGGCGGGTAGGTTCCTCGTCCAGAGAGTTCCATGATGTACGCTGACGCCAGGGCATGGAGAAGCTCCTTGGGCTTGAAGACGGCTCTTTTCGCGTTGCTCATCCTCGGAGCCTATTGGTTCGTCATCCTCGATCTCCTGAGGCAACTACTCGAAGATCCAAATTACGCTTATGGATTGTTCGTACCCGCCCTTGCGCTCTTGCTGGCGGTGAGGAGACGCGAACGTTTTAGACGGGCAGAACCCGGCTCCAGCGCCTTGGGTCTGGTTCTCATACTTCTCGGCGGCCTCGTCTATCTCTTCGGTGTCTTGGCGTCGGAACATTTCACGAGCAGGATCTCCATGATACCGGTGTTGGAAGGCGCATTCCTGGTATTGCAGGGCAGGGCGAGAACGCGGGTGATGATCTTCCCGATCCTCTTCCTGGCCTTGATGGTGCCGCTGCCGTATATAATCTACTACAAGATCACGTTCCCCCTCCAGCTCTTGAGCTCCCGGTTGGCGGAATCATTGATAACGGCGATCGGCATTCCGGTGCAGAGGTGGGGCAACATGCTCAAGCTCGAAGGTTACACGCTGGAGGTCGTGACGGCATGCAGCGGCCTGCGCTCCATGATGACCCTGGGAACGCTGGCCGTGTTCATGAGCGAATTTCTCGATCTCAAATGGAGGATGAAGCTGCTTTTCGTCGTTCTCTCGGTGCCGGTGGCCGTAACGGCGAATACCTTGAGGTTGACGTTCACGGCGGCGCTGGCTTCACTGTCCGATGCGGCGGCGGCGGACGAGTTCCTGCACGACTTTTCGGGACTCGTCGTGTTCGTCCTGGGGGCGATTCTGCTCGCCGCCTTGGGAATGGGATTTGAATGGTTGGAGAAAAGAGCATAGTGTTGGCTGCGGGGGTTCTGCTGTCGCTTCTTGCGGGTGCGGGAAACGTTTACAGGTTCGAGACTCCGGGTTCGAAAGCCGGGGACGTCCTGCGAATCGCCGATCTCGATTTCGAGAGTTGTTCGCATGAGGACATCGACTTGGACGAGGCTTTCGAGCGCAGCCTCGGCGCGGACGACTTCGTTTTCAGAGTGTACAGTTGCGGGGATGGGCGCCCCGTTTGGCTCTTCATAGGATATTTCTCGTCACCCGGCGAGGGGTCCCAGATCCATTCCCCCAAGCATTGTTACCCCGGCAGCGGATGGAACATACTTGGAGAAAGGCCGGTCCCCGCACCTTGGGGAGAGGGCAGCATCAGGGCCCTTTCAGTGAGCAACGGCAGGGCCAGGAGGGGTGTTTTCTATTGGTTCTATACCGGCGATGAAGTGATAAGCGATGAGTACGGGCTGAAGATTCATCAGGTCGTGAGCGCGCTCCGGCGGAGGGCTCCGAGCGTTTGCTTCGTCAGGATATCCACCCCGGAACTGGATGCGGGCGAGACAGAATCCATACTTGCTGAATTCGCCCGCAAGGTGCAGGCTTCACTCGAGAAGGCTTTCAAGGAACGTCGATGACCCTCAAGAGGATCATAAGTAAGTACTTCAGGTGCTGGGAAGAAACGATCTTGCTCACCAAGCGCCCCGTGCTGCTGCTCCCTTTCATCGTTCTCGCCCTGGTCGAGGTTTCGGTCCTCGTAAGCATAGTATGGTTCATCCATCCTCCATTCTCGTTTTTCATGCCGGGCCTGGTGAAGATGATAGCGGGCGAACAGGTTTTGCACTATCCCTCTCACCTCGTCCTGCTTCCCGGCTTGTATCAACTGATTCTGGCACCCATCATGGTAGTCTTCGGTTTCGCCCTCCTGGGTTGGGGCGTCTTCATGATCATGGATCATTACCGGGGATCGTTGCATGGAGCGCGGTTCTATCTGGAGACAGTGGCCTGGAACATGCCCGGATTCTCCCTCATAGGGTTGCTGTTCATGGGTTTGGTCGTGGGAGCGCCGCTGGGCCTGTCCCATGCGGCAGGCTCGCTCGACCCCGGGATTCTGCGAAGCATCGTGGGCGAGTTGAGCGGCGTCTGGGGGTTCGTTTGGGAAGTGTTCTTGATCTATGCTCTCGTCTTCATGCGGCTGTATCCTGAGAGCGCGGGAAAGGCGATTGCGAAGGGGTTCGGCTTCGCCAAGAGAAGGTTCATCGTAACGGCTCTCGTCGTTGCCACCGTCGCTCTGATTCACAAGCCCTTCGAGTACTTGATCTCGAGCGCGACGGCCGTCGCAATAAAATTCAAACCGGAACTGCTCGTGAGCGTGATCGTTTTCGACATAATAGCTGAAGTGATCACCAATTATTTCTTGTTCGTGTCCATCTCCTATCTGGCTGCGACCTCGTTATGGAAGCGAAGATGATATCGAGAAGAAATATGCTCGTTCTCTTGGCGCTGCTGCTCTCCGGGTGTGGCTCCGGAGAAGACCTTCGTGCGCGGTACAGCCTGGAGCGGGATCTGTGGAACGCCCAAAGGATAGAGAGAAGGATAAACATCGACCTGCAGGGTGCGTCGGAAAGAGAGATAAAGTTCGCGATACGTGCTTTCGAGGGAATCGTCGCCAAAGCCGATCTCGAGGGCAAGGACTTGAAGGGATGGGATCCGGGCGTAATCAAGGATATAAAGAGGATAGGCGTGCTCTCCAAGATAGCGTTGGCGAATCTTTACTTCATCACGGATAAGTACTACCTGGCGGAGAGCTACTACAAGAGCTCCCTTGACGACGAAAACCTCCCTTTCATGAGCAGGATGAACGCGCGATTGAATCTCGCCCGCTCCTTCTACCTCATGGGTTCGCAGGACTCGCTGAGGATCGAGTGCGAGGCGATATTCAGGGACATAGTCGGCGAGGAGGATTTCTGGCGAAGCCGTGCAAGGATAAACGACAGTTTCCTGAACATTCCGTTGGTGCTTTTGCGGATCTATAGGAGCAGGGGGGACACGGAGAAGGTGGAGGAATTGGGCGAAACCGCAGAGAGATTCTACCGGAAGATAACATTGGTCTGGCCGGGCGAGATGATCGCCGAAAAGGCGAGATTGCAAATGGTGAACTTGTATCTCATCGAGGGCCGGTGGCGGGAGGCCGTCCGGACGATCGACGATCTTATGGACAGCAGCTTCGGGCGGGCGATGCAGCCCAGGCTTCTCTTGATGAAGGCGAAGATCTACTTGAACGGAATGGGCGATCGGGCCAAGGCGAAAGCGACGCTCAAGCGGATCCTGAAGGATAGTGAAAGCATGGATGGGTACTACGCGGCCAAATTCGAGCTTGCGAACATAAGTTTCTTGGAAGGCGGGGAAGCTGAAGCGATCGAGATGCTCAAGGAGATCGAGAAGAGCAGCGACGCATCGCCGGAAGTAAGAACGAACGCGATGCTGGTTCGGGCACTCTACCTGGAAAAACACGATAAATGGAATGAAGCCCGATTGATCCTCAAGCGGATCCAGAGCCTGTACCCGGAGACGATGGCCGCTCTGAAGGCCCCGCTGCTCATGACGATTCATTACGTCAATGGGGGCGATACGGTCTTGGCTCGGAAGAATCTGGAAACGGCCAGGGAGTTCTACCTGACGCTGTTGGAAAAGAAGTGGGGGCTGGCGCAGAGATCTCTCTTCGTCCAGGACTTTCTGGTAGAGAACTACATCGCGGCCGGATTGCCGGAGGAAGCCGCGCGGATCCTGGAAGAGAAATCGAGCGGGTGGGGATGGTCGAACGCGGCGGGCGCGATGCTTAAGAGCGCGGGCATCTATGCCGAGTTGCTGGGCGACAAGGAGAAAGCGGCCGAACTGCTCAAAAAATGTATTGCACTTTACCCTGAAACAAGGTATGCGAAAGAGGCCGCCGGCTTGCTGGATAGGCTCGCCGGGCCGGCATCGAGGAGCGTTTCATCCGGCAGGAACGAAAAATAAATATGAGCGGAAAATCGATCTACACAATTGCGCTCGCGTCACTCCTGGGCGCGCTTGGGCCCGCTGCGATGTCCGGGGAGGGTGCGAGAAAACAGTGCCTGACGGTCGTTTCGCAGCCTACGCACGCGAAGATCACGTTGAAGGGCTCGAGGGGAGTTGCGGGAAGGACGCCGTCCACCTTTTGCATGCTCGAGCCGGGTTCCGCCTATTTTCTCAAGATGGAGAAGAGGGGCTACGAAACGAGGGTGGCGGGCCTGAAGCTCGATGAGAAGGGAAAAGCCGTACTTCATGGAAGGGCACTCTTGGCGATCGGGAAATCCATGGCCGTGCCCGGGTTGGGCCAGTGGAGCGCGGGGAGAAAAGGACCGGGCATGGAGGCGTTTCTCACCGTCATGGGTACTTCAGCCATGGCGTGGTTGGCCTATGACGCCTTTCGAGACGAGCGGGACGAATATCGTTTCTATTTCTCGAAAGCTCAGACTGCGGTAACCATGGATGAGAAAAACGTCTATCTTCGCGAAGCGCGCAGATCGGCCTCCGAAACGAACAGGGCGAGAGATCGCGCCATCATGACGGCGGGAATAGCAGGATGGGCATATGTCATGAATGTCGCCGACGCACTTCTCCTCAATCTTGCTCCGGGTGTGCGATACAAGGAGGGGGGGACCGTGGTATTGTCTTCTCCGCAAAAGAGCATGCCCAGGGCACTCTTGAGATCGGCCTTGTCCCCGGGTATGGGGCAGAGTTACATGGGGCACGGTTTCAGGGGCTTGTTCTTCCAAACGGCGTTCTACGGGGCGGCTCTCTTTGCGGCGCGGTCCTGGTGGAAGTACGGAATCAAACGGGACAGGTACGACATGAAAGTCTCGGAGCTCGCCGCCGCTTCCAGCCTGGACGAAGTTACGCGGATCAGGAACGAGATGAACGTCTCGTGGGACGATCTCAGGGAAGCGGAAAAATCGAGAAATGCGGCTCTCGTGACTTTGGGTTCGATTTGGCTGCTCAACATGCTGGATGTGGCGACCAGCAGCACGGGCTTGGAACCCGGCAAGCTGAACCTGAGTGCGGGATGGAAGGGCGAGGATTACGTTGCCGGTATCGTTTGCTCATTCTAGAGACCGGAGGTTGGAAATGAGAATCAGATTGTCACTCTATGCCGCGGCGCTGACACTGTTGGCCTTCGGGGCCGCGGGATGTCTCGAGAAACTGCCCGAGGAGCTGAACGAACCGGTCCCTTCGATACCGACCCCCACCGATCTTTCCGCGGTCTCCAGGGACGGGGGCGCGACGATTTCATGGAGCTTCGATCAAAGTTTCCAATTCGAGAGCTTCAAGATATATAGGAGCGATGACGATCGCGCGACGTGGCAGAAAGTGGGAACGACGGCGGCCCCACCCTATGACGATTCCAATCTTAGAAACGGCATAATCTATTGGTACCGCGTCAGCGGCGTGAGTGTCGACGGCTTGGAGGGGCGTCCTTCCGGTGAGCTGCCCGTCATGGCCAATGCATTCGGCGTCGTCATAAACGACGGCGCGGAATTCACGAGCAGCAGGATGGTGACCCTTCGATTCGCGGCGCCGACTCAGACGCAATCTGTGGTTTTCTCGGAGGATTCTCTTTTCCAGGGGGCTCTTCGCGAGGCGTACAATCCAACTTACCCTTTCGAACTGAGCGGCACGGACGGCGTGAAGCGAGTATACGCGGAGTTCAAGGATGCGTTGGGCAACGTGAGCGGAAAAGTATCCGATTCGATCGTGCTCGACACGCACGCGGCCATAGACAGCCTCTCGTTCAGTCCCGCCGGCCCGTTCGCGCCCGGGGCCTCGATTCACTTCCGGGTGGTGAGCAAGGGGAGGGAGGCCGACGGATATGCCTTGATTACGATAGGAGGCGTCGCCGGGCCGATCTACGCGATGGACGACGGCGGTAACGGCGATTCGCAGGCGGGCGACGGCGTCTGCGAGAGGGATTACGTGTTCATGCAGTCTTTCCGTGGCACCGGCATCAGGGCCAGCGCGGTGTTCATCGACGCCGCCGGCAACGAGAGCGATGCCATGGAGTTCCCGGGAGAAATCGATTTCACGGACCCGCCGCAGGCGGTATATCTGTTCCCGGCGGTGGACTCCACGACTTCCAGCATCACTCTGAGGTGGTCACAGTCCCAGGATCAACATTTCTCCGATTACGCGGTCTATCGAAGCGAATCCGCCCAGGTGTCGGAGGATTCCTCCCTCAGGGTGGGGCTCGTCTACGACAAGGCCACTCAGGAATGGACGGACACCGGTCTCGACGAAGCCAAGACTTACTACTACCGCGTGTACGTGGAAAACGACCTGGGAGAGACGCAGGGGAGCAATGTACGTGCGGCTCGAACGCTTGATCTTCCACCCGAACCGGTCGTATGCGATCCTCTCAGTTCCGTGGGCAATGGAAGGGCGACCGTCACATGGAGCGTCAACAACGATTCGGATTTCCTTGCATACTACGTTTACCGGGATACTATTCCCGGCGTCACCGAAACGACGGGGACCATGGTGTCGCCCGTGATAACGGACAGGTACACGACCTTTTTCGACGACAGCGGGCTGGATCTCTTGAACCACACGTATTACTACCGGGTCTACGTGTACGACAAGGGTGGAAACAAGGCGCGAAGCAACGAGGTGGCTACTCAGTAGCCGGAGACGTTTTTTGCAACACTGCGTCCAGCTCGAAGACGGGGGTCGAGAGGGAATCGTATAATGTTTGTGATTGCAAGAGGTTACGCTGGCATGCTGAAGTAAATTGGTAAAGACTTGGCCTTATAATTGCAAACACACCAAAGGCCAAGGCAAGGTTTCCCGGTGGTTGACGACATCCAGAGGTTTGCATCATGTTGCTCGAGAGGAAAACCATCAAGGGACTCTTTCTCATAGTCCTCGTCCTCTACCTCTCTCTTCGATCCGGCCCACTGTCGGCTTCATCTTCTGAAGACGGAACCAGAGCGGCGTCTTTCCTTTTCATTCCCGTGGGAGCCCGGTTGTTGAGCGGGCCGTCCATCCTGGCTCAGATGGGGCCCGACGCCTCATTGGTGTTCTCCAACCCGTCGGCACTGGCCAAGGTGGAAGGGGGGAACATGTTCCTGACGGGTTCGAACTGGCTGGACGACGTGTCCTTCAGCGCTTTCGGCATGGTCGTTCCCGGGATTCCGTACGGGTTCAAAGTGGGCATCGGAGCGCGTTTCCTATATTCCGGCGACCTCCAAGGCTACGACGATGCTCTATCGGTGGTGAAGAGGAGCAGCTACTACGATCTGGCATTGAATCTGGCCGTAGGGCGCAGCATACCCTGGGCTAACGTAGATCTGGGGCTGGGGACGACGCTTCTTCGTGAAAACCTCGCAGGATGGAAGGGCGACGGGTATGCACTCACATTCGGCGCCACGTACCGGCTTCGGGGCAACATAGTGGATCTATGGCTGGAAAACATCGGCGGCAAGCTGAATTACAGGGACGTCGGATTCAAGCTCGACCGCAGGCTGAGGCTTGGATACGGCAGACTGCTGACAGTGAAGGGCGGAAACGTCAGAGTGGGCGGGGAGATGAGCGTATTTTCGTCCGGCACGAAGGAACTCGCTGTCGGCGTGGATTATCTTCTGAGCAGGCATTTCTCCCTTCGAGCGGGAATGGATCATTCGTTGACTGGATCCGAATCCAGCGGTTTTCCGCTCAAGGCCGGCTTCGGATTCCACACCAGCGGAGTTTCGGTCGACTACGCCTTCATCTCCCGAAAGTATTTCGCAGGCACGCATACCTTCTCGCTTTCCTTTCCACTCCAGCGCTTCGATGCTTCGGGCGAAAAGCGGGGCGGAGCCGTCCCGGCCGGTGTTTCGAAGAGTGCCCGTTCGGGCCCCGAAAGGGTCATGCCGGCGGGTCCGGAAAGAACAGCCCTCGAGGATCGACCGCCGCTCTCGCGTCGGGGCGAGACATCACAGGGGAGCTATTTGATCATCGGCGGCATGCACTCCCGTAAGGAGAGCGCCCAAGCCGAGGTGCAAGCGTTGCGCCGTGAAAACCTAGCTGCCGTTATAAGGGAAGTCGATGGAAGCTACCTCGTCTCTCTCGGCGAGTATACGGACAAACGCGATGCCAAGAAGGCGCTCGAGCGATTGCGGAGCGCCGGCTACGACTTCACTCTCTTCGAATTGCCCAGGCACTGATCCTGGTGAAATCCGCACAACGCTTCCGATTCTTGACCCACTCATAAGTGCTTGATGAACAAGGCTATGCCTGCTGTCACGTTGCCGGGGCGCGGGTATTTTACCAGGCTTGAGATTACGCAAGTAGGGGATTGCCGCAAGTCAAACTTCCATGCCTGGATGGATGGGAGTAACGCACCTAGCCATAACGTGTTATGTTATTGCCGCTCAAAGTTGCGGTTTCTCGACGCGGCGGTTCCGGTGGAATCATAATTGCGTAATGCAAAATGAACAGGCTCTATCCATTAATCACATTAATTCAGTCATCGGCAACACCCAGCAAGTATCGGGGATAATATGACATATCAAACAATCAGAAAATCTCTGGGTTCCCTGCAGGTCAGATGGATCGGTCCCGGGGTCCTGGAGAGGAACAGATTCGTCGTTACGAAACGCGAATTCGACAGGACGTATTTCGCCCTGTGGAAGAGGTTCATAGATATTGCTTTTAGCCTGGCTGCAATCATCCTTCTATCTCCCTTGATGGTTATCACCGGGGCGTTGATCCGGTTGACGTCCCCCGGACCGGTCATATACAAGCAAGAGCGGATAGGGATCAATCGCAGGGTCGGTGAACGCCGCAGACGGTACGGGGGAAAGACGATCGGAGAGCGGAGAAGAAGGAAGGACAGGAGAGTACTGGCTAACTACGGGAAGCCGTTCTTCATCTACAAGTTCAGAACCATGTACGAGTCGTCGGAGGGCGGCAAGCCCCAATGGGCCATAAAGGACGATCCCAGGATCACTCCTCTGGGGAAGATTCTCAGAAAGACCAGGATCGACGAATTGCCGCAGTTTTTCAACGTTCTCAAGGGTGACATGAGTCTGGTCGGTCCCCGACCGGAGAGGGCGTTCTTCATCGGAAAAGTCGAACATGAAATCCCCGAGTTCCAGCTCCGCCTGCGGGCGAAGCCTGGCATAACCGGGCTGGCGCAAGTCCGTCTGGGATACACCAACAACACCGAGGGGCTAAAGAAGAAACTCCGCTTCGATCTCGAGTACATAAGCAGGCTCAGTTTCTGGTCCGATTTCAAGATCATGCTCAAGACGATCGGTGTGGTCTTGACCGGCAAAGGCGCATGTTGATCGCCTGCAGGACCCTCCTCCGCATCCTCTAATGCCTTGACAGCACCAAGGGCGGTTGCTAGTTTCCTTACGAGCTAGCCGGACCATTGGACATGCCTAGATTCTACACTATCATCCATTATGCCGCCTATGGCGCGTTCCTGGCGATCATCGCCGCCCTCGTTCCATGGTACGCTTTTCTCGTCATCGCCGTGGCTTTTTCCGTTCTCCATGCGGTCTTCGTGTACAGAGGGAAGAAAAAGCGTTTCGATGAGCTTTTGCAGCACTTGAAAAACCTTCCGGGTGAAGCCGCACCGCCTCTCGATCTAAGCACGAAATCCAAGGACATCGATCAGCAGATTTTCCACCACTTCAGGGAAGTGGCGTCCGAGCTCGAGAAAAAATGCTATCAGCTCGTTGAAAAGAACATTCAACTCTTGAGCATGAAGGAGTTGGGGTTGACCATCATATCCTCGGTGAATGAGGAGAAAGTGGTGGAGTCGGTCGAGAATTTTCTGTCGAAGGGCCTGGGGTTCAAAGAGCTGATCATTGCCATCTTCGACAACAACGAGAAGGCGTTCAACATGCATTTCTACAGGGACGCCCTGGGCAGGATAGATCAAAGGAGCGAGCTTGTAAGGCTTGGATCCCTGGAGTACATGCTTGCCAGGGCGATCATTTCCAGAAGGGCCCTTCTCATAAGGGATCCGGAGACGCATCCTCTCGGATCGATCGACGGCAGGATGATATTCGGTGACAGCACCATGAGTTCGTTCGTGCTGGTTCCTATGGTGAGGAGCACTATCGCCCTCGATTGTTGGAAAGACGAGAAATGCCTTCGCTCCGGAGAAGAAGTGGGGTTCGACACCGAGCTGGATCCCGAGATTTGTCCGGAGTGCATCAACTTCCCGATACTGGGAGTCATCGGTGTGACCGACGGGTTCAGGGCCGAGGGTTTGAGTAACGTCGATCTCGTGTCGGTGGAGACTCTCGCCCTGCAGGTCAGCACGATCCTCGAGAACACGCACCTCTACAACGATCTCAAGAAGGAAGAAACGTTTCGTGACGACGTCATCAACGGCATGACGAACGGACTCATAAGCGCCGACGTGGACGGAGAGATCGTGCTCGTGAACCAGGCGGCGGAGAACCTGTCCGGATTCACGGCCGACGAGTTGAGGGGCAGATCCTTGGACGAGATCATCATAAACGGGGGAAGGGAGAACGGAAAGGGGCCCATAGAACGCAACTTGAAAAGCGGAAGACGAAGTTTCCAGGAAGAAGCATGGCTGGTTAGAAAAGACGGGGACAGGATACCCATCATATTGAATACTTCTTTTCTGCTCGATAGTGACGGCAATATCAACGGGATATTGGCATTGTTCTACGATCTGACCCAGATCAAGTTGATGGAGAAGAAGATTGCGCACCTCGACAAGTTGGCTGCGCTGGGGCGCTTCTCTTCGAGCATCGCGCACGAGATACGCAACCCGCTGGCGGGAATAGCGGCGGGGATACAATACATAAAACGAACGAGCGAATTGAGCGATGAACAGAATGAGAACATATCATTCATCCTGAAGGAAGTCAGCAGGATAGATAGATTGATCGGCGATCTCATGAACGTGGTCAAAGAGGGCGATCTGATTTATCAGAAATCAAGCATTGAAAAGATCGTAGAAGATTGCATAAAGAGCCTCGATGAGCTCATAAGATGCAAGAGGGTCCGTATCAACCGGGCGTTCCCCGAGAAGAGCATGGAGGTGGACATCGACCGGGACCGGATCACACAGGTGTTCATGAACCTCATCAAGAACGCCGTAGAGGCCAGCGCAGACGGCGGGGAAGTGGACATCGAGGTTTCTTTCCCCAAGTTCGGCGGGGAGGTTTTGTTTGACCGCATAGGGGATTATGTTATGATAAAAATCAGGGATAGAGGGGTGGGGTTGTCGCGCGAGGAAAAGGAAAGACTATTCGAGCCCTTCTTCTCAACCAAACAAAACGGCGTCGGATTGGGTCTCTATGTCACCCACAGCTTCGTGGAGCGGCATGGAGGCTCGATCTTCGTGGAGAGTGAAAAAGGGAAGGGAACCACGTTTTCCGTCTATATACCCACAGAGAGGGCCGAGCATGGAACAGCAGGTAAAATCCGTCATCCTCTTGGTGGATGATCAGGATACGATCAGATTCTTTCTGGAGAAGACCCTGAACCAGGAGAATTACGAGGCGATCTCGGCAAAGACGGGCGCAGAGGCCCTCGAAATGGTCCAGAAACATCTGCCTGATCTGGTATTACTCGACCTCAAGCTCCCCGACATAGACGGAATCGAGGTATTGAAACGCGTCAAGGAACAATTCCCTGAGATATGCGTGGTGATGATCACCGCCTTCGGAGATATCGAAACGGCGGTGGATGCGATGCGCAACGGCGCGTACGATTTCGTAACCAAGCCGATCAACCTGGAACAGCTGCTCATTGTCATAAAGAAAGGCCTGGAGAGCAAGCGGCTCAGCCGCGAGATCCTGCAGCTGAAACGCTGGATGGATCTCGAGACGGGCTTCGAATACATCATGGGGGAGAGTCCGGCGATGAAGAAGGTCTACGACGTGGTCAAGCAGGTCGCGAAGAGCGACACGACCACCGTGCTCATCGAGGGCGAGAGCGGCGTGGGCAAGGAAATGATCGCCAGGCTCATCCACCGTTACAGCAAGAGGGCGGAAAAGGCGTTTCTCGATATCAATTGCGCTTCCTTGCCGGAGCAGCTTCTGGAGAGCGAGCTCTTCGGGCATGAGAGGGGAGCGTTCACGGATGCAAAGACCCAAAAGCAAGGCCTGCTCGAACTTGCCAATCGAGGGACTCTCTTCCTGGACGAAATAGGCGAAATGAGCATGAAGATGCAGGTGAAACTGCTTCGCGTCCTGGAGAGGATGGTATTCAGGAGGGTGGGAGGCACGACCGACATCCACGTGAGTGTGCGGATCATAAGCGCCACCAACAGGGACCTCAAGCAGGAGGTGGACGAGGGCAGATTCAGGACGGATCTCTACTACCGGCTCAAGGTCGTTCCCGTGCGGATCCCTCCCTTGCGGGAACGCAAGGAAGATCTCATGTTGTTTGCAAAGTATTTCCTCAATCATTTCAGCAAGAAATTCAACAAGCACTTCGAGGAGATAAGCAGCGAAGCCGAGGCGATTATGCTCGGCTACGATTGGCCTGGGAACATCAGAGAACTAAAGAATACCCTGGAGAGAATCGTCCTGCTCGAGGACGATTCCGTGTTGAGGGCCGAGCACCTTCCCTTCGCCGAGCACAGGGCGGAAGATCACAGCCTCGGCAGGAAGATCGACAGGATTCTCTCGCAACCGTTCGGGGAAGGCGGCATCGATTTCGACGGCATAGTATCCGAGCTGGAGAAGGCTCTCATCCTGAAGGCATCGGAGGAGAGCAAATGGGTGCAGAGCAGAACGGCGAGATTGCTCAACATGAAACGAGACAAGCTTCGCTACCGCCTCAAGAATCTCAAGCTGGACGATGAAAGGGAAGTGAATTAGATTTGAAGTTCGCAGGCCGGCTTGCAATCCTCCTCTTGATACTGCCATCATGCTATTACAGCACCACGTCGCGAACCGCCAAGGGGATAAAGTCCCTCGCGGTGCCTTTCTTCAAGAACGAGACGGCCGAGCCCAATCTCGAGATCAACGTGACGGAAAGGATAATCGACAACCTCGTCGAGGACAACACCCTGGACGTGGTCGACGAGGACCGCGCGGACGCCGTGCTCGAGGGCGTAATCGTGCAATTCAGCAACGCGCCGTTCTCCTTCAATCTCGACCTGAATGCCGAGGAATACCACGTGGTGATAACGGTCGAGATGACGCTTTTCAACCGGAGGCTGAACGAACCTATTTGGGAGAAGAAGAGGATCAAGGGCGACGGGGCCTACTTCCAGGGAATTTCGGACGAAGGTTTCACGTACGACGACGCGCTCGAGGAAGCGATAAAGGAGATAACGGACCAGGTTCTGAACATGACGGTCCAGGATTGGTGACGACATGAGCGGCACGCTGCAAGGTTACAAGAAGCTCTTCGAGGGTCTCTCGCGGAGGAAGTTTCATCGCCTCTATCTCCTCTACGGTGACGAGGAATTCATGAAGAAGGAATTTCTCTCAGGCCTCATCAGGGCGGTTCTTCCCGGCGAGAATCGCGTTTTCAACCTGGATATCTTCTATGGTGACGAGTTCGATCGTGACGCCTTCGACGACAGGATGAACTCGTTTCCGCTTTTTGCGGACAACCGGATGGTGATCGTCAAGAAGTTCGACGCCCTCTCGGTTGCGAACAAGGATCATCTGATCGAAACGACCGGCCGGATTCCGGACAGCCTCACGCTCGTCGTCGAGAGTTCTGCTTCGAAGCCCGACAACGCCCGGCTCAAGAAACTGAAAACGATAGCCGATTCGAAGGGCCTTTCGTTCCGCTTCCAGGAGCTTTCCGAAAAGGAGACCATCGACAGGGTGCGGAGCAGGATCGAAAAAGAGGGATGCAGGATCGACGAAGACGCACTGGCGCTTCTGGTGGAGTCGGTCGGTACGGGGCTCATGGACCTCTCGAACGAAGTGGAGAAGATCCTGATGACGGTTGCGAAGGGGGAGACGATCGACAAGGAGAAGGTGGAAGCCGTGGTCGGCAAGTATCGCGTGGAAAGCGTTTTCGCCTTCCTGGACTCCATGAAGGCGGAGTCCTTGGGCCGAACCGTGAAGTCCATATCGAGACTGATCGACGCGGGCGAGGAACCGGTCTTCCTTATGGCGATGCTGATAAGGAGGGTCCTTCTCCTCATGCAAATGAAGGCTTTGTCGCAGGAAAGAAGAGAGGGTTCGCGCGGAACGGGGCGGCCGGAGACCGAGATCAACCCGTATATCTTCAGGATCGTCGAGCGACAGGCCGGTTTTTTCGAATACGAAGAACTTGACCTGCTCCTGGAAAATCTGATCTGGGCGGATGCATTGCTCAAGTCCTCCAAGATCGAACCGAGGATAGTTCTCGAGGAAGCGTTTCTCGCTTTCTCCTTGCGAAAAAGACTTGCCTGGCGGGCCGGTTGATATTATAAGGAGTAATTGCGTTCCCTGATCGAAATCTATCTGGCAGTCTCACCGTTTCCAGCAAAGACTATAGGGGGTTGTAAGGTCATGTCACACAATGACATAAAAGAAGTCACCGACGGGAATTTCGACGAAGAAGTGAAGCGGTCCCGGGTTCCGGTGGTGATCGATTTCTGGGCCCCGTGGTGCGGGCCTTGCAAGATGGTCACGCCGATCCTCGAGAAATTGGCCGTGAAATACAAGGATTCGATAAAGTTTCTGTCGATGAATGTTGATGAGCAGCGTTCGAAGCCAGCCGAATACGCAATCAGGAGTATTCCCACCCTCCTGTTCTTCAAGGACGGCGAAATCAAGAACCAGATGATCGGCGCGCAGAGCGAAGAGAAGATCGAGGAAGCCGTCAAGCAATTGCTCTGAGAGATCGTTCCCCCGAAGCAGTACGGTGAAAGCAGGATGATGCGTGATGAGCAAGTATCCGCACGAGAGCATAGAGAAGAAGTGGCAGCAGCGCTGGAAAGAATCCGGTTTCATGCGGGCCGACCTCCAAGACTCGAAGAGGAAATACTACTGCCTGATGATGTATCCATACCCGTCGGGGGACCTGCACGTCGGGCATGGGCGCAACTACATCATAGGCGACGCCCTGGCGCGCTACAAGTTGATGGAAGGATACAACGTTCTTGCGCCGATGGGATGGGACGCGTTCGGTCTGCCCGCTGAAAACGCGGCCATCCAGAAAGACATCCACCCCTCCCGATGGACCCGCGATAATATCGCCAAGATGAAGAAGCAGTTCGAAGAATGGGGCGTGGTATACGACTGGTCCAAGGAGATCGCGTCTTGCGATCCCGAGTACTACAAGTGGACGCAGTGGCTTTTCATAGAGTTGTACAAGAGCGGACTGGCTTACCGCAAGGCGGCCTCGGTGAATTGGTGCCCATCCTGCAAGACGGTTCTTGCGAATGAGCAGGTGGTCGGAGGAATGTGCGAACGGTGCGGGAACCCGATAACGGATAGATATCTCGAGCAATGGTTCTTCAAGATAACCGCTTTCGCGGACGAACTACTCGACGATCTCGATCTCCTTGAAGAGTGGCCCGAGAGGGTCGTTACCATGCAGCGCAATTGGATCGATCGCAGCGAAGGACTGGAAATAAGTTTCAAAGTCAGGGACATGGACATGAACCTCCCATGCTTCACCACGAGGCCCGATACCGTCTTCGGTGCCACCTTCCTCGTGGTGGCTCCGGACCATCCCGCTCTGCCCGACCTGGTTCGCGGAACCGCCTCCGAAGGCGAAGTGGCGGCTTTCGCGGCCAGGGAGAGAGCGACTCGCCTGGCGGGAAGAGCCTCGGGTGAAACCGAGAAACGCGGGATTTTCACGGGGCGCTATGCCATAAATCCCATGACCCGCGAGGAGATACCGATCTACAGTGCATCATACGTTCTCATGGATTACGGAACGGGCATGATCATGGGTGTGCCTGCGCATGACCAGAGGGATTTCGAGTTCGCCAAGGCATACGGGCTCGAGATTCGGGAAGTCATAAGGCCGGAAAAGGGCGAATCGCCGTTTCCCGAGAACGCGTACGAGGGCAAGGGAAGAATGATGAACAGCGGCGAATACGACGGCCTCTCGAGCGAAGAAGGCTTCCAGAGGATCGCGGATGAGCTCGAGAAACGCTCGTGCGGTCGACGGACGGTGAATTTCAGGCTCAGGGACTGGCTGATTTCCCGGCAGCGATACTGGGGGGCGCCGATACCGATGATCCATTGTCCGTCCTGCGGCGTCATACCCGTGCCTGAGAAGGATCTGCCCGTACTCCTGCCGGACGACGTGGATTTCCATCCCCGAGGCGACGGGAAGAGCCCGCTGGCAAGCAGTGAATCCTTCGTTGAGGTTGAATGCCCCTCGTGCGGAGCCGATGCACAAAGGGATACCGACACGATGGACACCTTCGTGGATTCAAGCTGGTATTTCCTCCGCTATCTGAGCCCCAAGGATGTCGAAAAGCCGTTCGACAGGGAACTGGCCGACAAATGGCTCCCGGTGGACCAGTACATCGGGGGAGTGGAGCATGCCATCCTTCACCTCCTCTATTCGCGTTTCATCACGAAGTTTCTCCACGGCAAGGGATACATAGGCTTCAAGGAACCGTTCAAACGACTCTTCACGCAGGGAATGATTTGCAAGGACGGGGCTAAGATGTCGAAGAGCAAGGGCAACGTAGTCAATCCCTCTCCGATAATCGAGAAGATGGGCGCCGATACGATGCGGCTGTACATACTGTTCTCGGGCCCGCCCGAAAAGGACGCCGAGTGGCAGGACGACAGCGTCGAAGGCTGCCATCGTTTCCTGAATCGACTCTACAGGCTATACACAAAACACGAGAATATCCTCAAGAGTGGATGGAGCGAAGCGGATCTAAAACCGGACTCCATGAGTCCCGAATTGCGCGAAGTGTTTCGCAAGATCCACTGGACGATCAAGCGCGTCAGGAGCGATATCGAGGACGATTTCCATTTCAACACGGCGATAAGCGCTGTAATGGAGCTCAACAATCGCTTGATGTCGTACTCGGAATCGAATGAAATAGCTGCAAATAGTATTGATGCATCAGTTTTCTGCTTCGGATACGAAAGCATGTTGCGGCTGCTGGCGCCCATAACACCTCACATAACGGAGGAATTGTGGGAGCGGATGGGACACGGCGAAAGCATATTCAGCCTTCCCATGCCGCAGTTCAAGGCGGATTATGCCAGGAGCGAGAGCGTAACCCTCGTGGTCCAGGTGAACAGCCGCATCCGGGCCAGGATCGAGATAGACGCCGATACGTCCGAAGAGAAAGTCCGAGAGATCGCGCTGGGCAACGAGCGCATAAGGGACCTCATAGAAGGCAAGACCCCCAAGAAGATCATCGTAATCAAGAACAAGCTGGTGAACATCGTCATCTAGGCGTGAGCTTAGGATGAAAGTAAAAACGCATCTTTCAACCCGCAGGTTATCATAATATATCTTATGCGACACATTATCGTGATGGATTCATGCTCCCGGCAATGGAAAAAGCTGCTCCCTCTCTCCGGGTAGGCCTCTATGTCAGATCAGCGGGACGCGGTCGCTGTGGTGTCCGAAGAAAGGCATCTCCCATCGCTCGCCGAAAAGCGCTTTCACGAAGCCCATCACGGAGAGAAAGAGGCTGAGGAGGTAAACGAAGATCTGGCAGAGGATGACGATTAGGAGCCCGAGAAAAGGAAGGCGCCCGACTGTCCTGTCGATGATCACGAGCAGGATGAATGCTACGCATTCGGCAAGGAAAAGGAGAAAAGCCTGTCTGGCGTGATAACGGACGAAGGCGCTCTCCTTCCCTTTCCACATGCTGAAGAAGCAGAGAAAGAAAATGTATCCTATTGCGGCATACCACCTTTCATGGTCTGCCAAGTAGGTTTCGGCGGGATATTCCTGGGTTTCCTTGGCTTTCACGTAACAGCTTTTATTTGAGCCCCTTGAGAATGGCTGCGGCAACGCGAGCCTGTTCCTTCGTGCGGCCGCTCGCCTTCTCCGCGACCTCGGAGAAGTACTTCTCCGCCTTTTGCTGGTAGCCGCTGAGCTTGCTGTAGAAAATAGCGGTGCGGTACATGACGTCTATGTAGCGGGGGTCCTTTTCGTCCATTTCTTTCAAGAGATGCTCGAGGAGCGTCGCTGCGGCAAGGTAGTTTCCCGTGCCCTCGAGGGCCAGCGCCTTGCCGATGATGGCTGCCTCCTTGAAGAGCGGATATTTCTTGGACTTCCGGATGTAGGCTTCGAAGGCAGGAAGGGACTCGGAGTAATTCGACAACCTGAGATCACACTCCCCCTTGAAGTACAAGGCTATTATACCGGGTTGGACGCGCGAGTATTGATCGGCTATCTGGGTGAAGGCCTTCTTGGCTTGCTCGATGTCGCCTTGATTGAACAACTGGATGGCGTTTCCGAGAAGCTTGTCGGCGGTGAGTGAGGCCTGGCGCCTCGCGTGGGCCGTGAACATGAAGAACGCGACCGCGATTACGACCGCCGCGATGCCGATGATGATCTGGTTGAAGTAGCGTTTGATGATAGTGGACGCCTTGACGGAGAGCGTCACCAGCGTATCTTGCTTGAGCTGCTTCTTTCTCAATCTGCGCTTCTTGGCCAATTCTCAAACCCCCATTGTGGTGCCGAACCCTGAATGATTTATAACGCTAGAAGATAGCACTATCAGGCGCATGCAGGCAAGCATTATCCTCGGGCGTTCCACCGGCCGCTCGGCCGGATCCAGGGCGAATTATATTGACATGAGCCGCAGGGATTAACCAAGCTTGTAGGCATCTCAATCCGCGGCGAGCGTTTCAGGAGCCTCTAGGAACACGGAGGATCCGCTGTGAAATCGCATTTCTTCCGGACCGCCTTCTTCGTTTTTACGGTTTCCATAATCCTGCGCGAGTTTCCGGGCATAAAAGACCTCATCGAGACGCCGTATTCCGGCATAGAGACGCGAAATCTTTCAGTACAGAACATAGACGCATCCGGCCCAAACGCAGGCAAAGGGATATTGCGTGGAGACGAGATAGTCTCCGTTGCGGGCCACAAGGTTAGAAACTACAACCACTTCCGGTACCTCGTGCGCTCGAACCGCTCTTTCGAGGCGCAACAATACGTCTTCCGTCGCGACGGCGAAACGATCAGGGTCAGCGTTGATTACACCAGGATTCCCAACCGTCTCTTGCAGAGGCGGTTCAAGTTCCTTCTCGTCGCCTTCACCTTCCTTCTGATGGCCGTATTCGTCTATTTGAAGCGCAGGGACCTGATGGGGGGCCTGTTCTCCCTTACGTGCATCCTCATAGCCTTTCTCTTGACCGACCGGCCGGTGGTGTCCGTCGCCGCTTTTCAGCTCTTCGGGGAGCTTTTTCACGACGCGGCGATGCTGGCCTTCCCCGCGATTTTCCTGGCCTTTTTCATGGTGTTCCCCGATCGCTACAAGAGCGACGGGACCCCTAAACGCCTCGGCGATATGTCCTGGCTGTTCATTGTGCCCGGCCTGCTGTTCCTCTTCGATTGCTACCTCGTGTGCAGTCATTTCTTCTATTCCCCCGCTCCGGCGATGGTCACCAGGGTCCTGCTTGTTCTGTCGACTGTCTATGTGCCCACTTACATGATCGCTTCTCTCGTGATCTTCGTGAGGAATTACCTCGTCTCGCCCGTAGCCCAGAAGCTAAGGCTCAGGATAGTCATAGCGGGGACGATAGTCGGCACGGTCCCCTTCCTCTTCACGCTCGTTCTCAGGCAGATTTCCCCCGGCGCAACGAGCAACACGCTCGACCTCGTTTCCGCGGTCAGTCTTGGTTTCATCTCCGTATCCTTCGCCTACGCCATCCTGAAGCACGGGGCGATAGAACTCCACGTCGTAGCGAGGAAAAGCCTGGTATACGCGATCCTAACCGGCGTGATCATCGCGCTGTATTACATGCTGGTGAACGTGCTCGGCGACTATTTCACCCGTGAATTCAGGCTCAGCCGTTCGGTATTCACATTCCTTTCCGTGCTGGTGATCGCAATAGTCTTCGCGCCGGCCCGCGGATTCCTCCAGCATATCATCGACAGGATCTTCTTCATGGAAGAATACGTGTACAAGAAAGAGGTCGTGGATTTCAGCCGCCGATTGTCGAAGAAACTGGCCCGGCGCGAGCTCGTCGAGTGTTTCTTCGAAAAAGTGGAAAACCTGCTCAAGCCGTCCCACATCGCCGTCTATTGGAAGGGCTCGAGCGGGTCTCTCGAGCTTGCGGAAACCATGGGCGAAGCGGGCGATCTGCCCGCTTCCCTCTCCGCCGGTTGTTTCCTGGCGGGATATCTCACGGAAGGCAGGAAATCGTTGATGCTCGAATACGTGGAGAGAGGCTGGCGGAGGAGGTATTTCGACCGTGAAACGGAGGATTTCGTCCGCAAAGCGCGGGCTTCGGTGTGTCTCCGCCTGGCGGCGCACGATGCTTTTCTGGGCATAGTCGTCATGGGAGGCAAGCGGACACCGGGACGCCTGTACAAGAAGGCCGATGTCGAGCTGTTGGAAACCCTCTCCGAGCATCTCGGTCTGGTGCTGGAGAACGCCGAGCTTCACGAGGAATCCATCGAGAAGGAGAGACTCAAGAACGAGGTCATGCTGGCCAGGGATATCCAACTCAGCATGCTTCCGGAATCCCCGCCGGAGTTGAAGACGTTCGAACTCGTCGGAAGGATGATGAGTTCATCGGAAGTCGGAGGAGATTACTACGACTATTTCGTGCTGGACAGGAGTCACGTCGGCGTCGCCATGGGAGACGTCAGCGGCAAGGGCATACCTGCAGCGATGTTGATGTTCTCGATCCAGGCCGTCTTCAAGAGCCTGGCCGTGAAAGAGCGTCTCTCCCCCGCCGAGATGAACAACGAACTGAATCGATATCTCTGTGCCAACGCCAAGCCGGGCCAGTTTGCCACGTTCTTCTATGGGATACTTGACACGGACACCGACACGTTCACCTTCTCGAACGCAGGTCAGCATCCCGCTCTGCTCTTCAGGCGGGAATATACGGACAGGCTTGGAGAAGGCGGTACCCTGTTGGGGATCGATCGGCACCACTGCTACGAAGAAGGGACGGTGAGGATAGGCCATGGGGAGCTCCTCTGCATATATACCGACGGGCTCGTCGAGCAGAAGAACGCCGAGGGCATCGAGTTCGGAGTGGAACGCCTGGAAGCGGAAATCCGGCGGCACCGGAAACGGTCGGTTTCGTCCCTCCTCGAATCGCTTTTTGCATCAATAGTTGCCTATGGAGAAGGTGCACAGGACGACGATATAACCTGCATAATCCTTTCGAATCAAAAGCATTAGGGCGCCCTGCCCCGCGACGGAATGCTTCTTGCAACTCCCTCATCGCTTCCCGGCAAAATAGTTTGGAAGCAGGTAAAATCCGCACTTCAGCAAAGGGGGTTCCCCATGCTTTGGATTTACCTCATCGACCTACTCTGGTGGCTTAGGCGCTAGCGAGAGCGGTGTTCCCGAATGCCAGGAATTCACCACCGCCTCGCACCCGGGAACACCGAGCCACCTCCTCCATGCGAGCCCTTCTTTATATCCAACTTTATATATAATCGGTAATTGATTGTCGTCACATAAGATAATAGGCATATACTACATGTTGTGGGCTACGTGGGAACGCCTATCCCAAAATCTAGAATCAGCATTAAGCAATTATCATAATATTTTGGCAACATGCCAAATATCGAATGGAAGGCAGCATTTTCCTGTTGACAGCTTGAACGCGAGGGGAATATACTGGATCCTAACGAGAGTATCCCTGACCTTCGCGTGAGCCCTCTGCTCTCAAGCTGTTTCACTCTAGCGAAGCGGTTGCCGCATGGGCCTCTGACGGGCGTAAAGCGACACGGAAGGTTCGGGTTTCACTCTCGTTTTTTATGATTTCATCGGCGCAGCTTTCATGCGCCTCTCTGCACACTTTTCCAAAGCGATGCCCTCCGCAATGGGCGAAGCCATGAAAGAAATAAAGGGCCTGGACGTAAGCTGGGTTGCGATCCATCGGCGAGATAAAAGGCGTCGAGAACCGTTCCTGGCTCATTCGTCAAGCGAAGCCAGCGATTCCGCGAGGGTCCGGGCGTCCTGGTAGGCGAAGCCTTCGACATCGTTGTTGAAGAAAGCGAAGACGTCCAGACCGCCGTCCAACCAGCTCCTGATCCTAGGCACCCAGCGCCGAAGTCCGGCTTTTCCATATTTGGAGGCAAACAGTTTCTCGGGTCCGTGGAACCTCAAGTAGATGAAGTCACTTGTTATCGGTTCTTCCTCCGGGTAGGGATATTTCTTGGAGTGCGCGAACACCTAGGCGGCTTCTTGTGTTGCAAGCGTCTTTTCCGTTTCGTTCCTCCGCTCGTCTTCGAACCAGCTACTGTGTCCGTAGTCCGCTGCAGCTCGGTTCCGG
>CAYXEN010000003.1:0-77298 GCA_964464035.1 uncultured bacterium
GCTGAGGAGGCTGGATGAAGATCGTAGCGCTCGCCGGGGGAACCGCAACGGGCAAGACCACCGTGCCAGGCACCTGGCCAAGAGAGGAGTGGTGCACATCGACGCCGACAAGATCGGGCACGCTCTCCTCGCCGGCGATCTCGGCGTCATGGCCGAGATAGAGTCCGCTTTCGGTTCGGATGTGGTCTCGCCTGAGGGCGGGATCGACAGGAAGAAGCTCGGCAGAAAGGTCTTCAGCGACGAGCGGCTGGTTAAGAAGTTGAACGCGATCATGCATCCCGCTATCATAGCGATGATAACGGACAGGATCGCCGAGCTCGAGCGATCCGGAGTGAGGATGGTCGTCCTCGACGCCGCCCTCCTGCTGGAAGTGGGGTTGCCCTTCGAGCCCGACGTCACCATCGCCTTCCGTTGTCCCGCCCGTGAGCAGGTGCGTCGGCTCCGCGAAGCGGGGCTCTGCGAGAGAGACATAGAATTGAGGCTTCGCAATCAGGAAAATCTGGAGAGGTCTTTTCGCAAGGCGGATTACGTCGTCGACACCGACAAGCCGCTCGCGGAGGTCCTCGCGGAAGTGGATGGGATTATCGAGAGGGAATTCGATTCCGCTTGACGAGCGACGCGGGCGGAACCGATACGGCATTGGTGAGGAGGTACGAAAAATGGAAATAAGCGAGATAACTTCCCGTTTGGAAGAGATGCAGGACAGGTACGAGAAACTGAAGGAGTATCTTTGAGGCCGACAAGCTCAGGGAGAGACTCGGCAAGCTGAACGACGCCTTGAATTCCCAGGATATCTGGGAGGACAAGAAGCGTTCGGAGGAAACCTTGAGAGAGATAAGCTCGATCAAGGGGAAGCTGGCTTCTCTCGAGAGCATAGCGGGAAGGATCGACGACTGCAGAACCCTGATCGATCTCTACCGCGAGGAGAACGACGAGAGTCTGGTCGCCGAGGCCGAGACCGAACTCGGTGCGATCGAAAGCGAAATCAACGGACAGGAGATTTCGCTTCTCTTCTCCGATCCGAACGACGGGCGCAACGCGATCCTTTCCATCCATCCCGGCGCCGGGGGTACCGAGTCGATGGACTGGGCCGAGATGCTCTTGAGGATGTACCGGAGATACTGCGAGAGGGTCGGGTTCGACGTGAACGTGCTCGACGTGATGCCGGGCGAGGAGGCGGGGATCAAGAGCGCCTCTCTCGAAGTGAAGGGGGAAAAAGCCTATGGCCGCCTCAAGTCGGAGAGCGGAGTGCATCGCCTGGTGCGTCTCTCCCCGTTCGATGCCAATCACCGCCGGCACACCTCGTTCGCGTCCGTTTTCGTCTATCCGGAGATCGAGAGCAACGTCGAGGTCGAGATCCGGGACGAAGACCTCCAGATCGACACTTACCGGGCGAGCGGAGCCGGCGGGCAGCACGTGAACAAGACGGACAGCGCGGTGAGGATCACGCACAAGCCGACGGGCATAGTCGTGCAATGCCAGAGCGAGCGGTCCCAGTTCAGGAACAAGGACAACGCGATGAAGATCCTCCGCGCCAAGCTCTACCACAAGAAGCTGGAGGAGGAGAGGAACAAGCTCTCCGAGATCATGTCTTCGCAGAAGGAGATCGCTTGGGGAAGCCAGATCCGATCGTACGTCCTCCATCCTTACAACATGGTTAAGGATCATCGGACCGACGAACAGACCTCGGACGTGCAATCCGTCCTCGACGGCGACCTGGATCGTTTCGTCGAGGCCTATCTCCGTAAACGCGCGTCGGAACATTGACTTGACATCCGATGGGGATGCCCCTAACTTATCGGCAGCTTGGCCTCGAGAAGGCCTGCTTGGAGGAGCGATGGATGGTTTGGAAAAGCTGAGACAATCCCGCCTGCGCAAGCTCGAAGCGCTCAGGGAGGCGGGCGTGAACCCCTACCCTTACCGCTTCGAGACGAGTCACCTGATCTCGGAAGCGAGAGAGCTCGGAGAGGCCTCCGGGGAACCCGCGGGGGAAGACTTCGCTCTCGCCGGCAGGATCATGGCCGTGAGAGGACATGGTGGATCGTCCTTCGGACACATGGAGGATTCGTCGGCCAGGATCCAGTTCTACATAAGGAAGGACGAGGTCGGCGAAGAGCTCTACTCCAGGTTCAAACTGATGGAGGTTGGGGACATCGTGGGGATCACCGGCCCCCTCTTTCGGACGAAGACCGGGGAACTCACCGTCCGAGTGAAGGAGATCGTCCTTCTCAGCAAGGCTCTGCGCCCTCTTCCCGAGAAATGGCACGGGCTCACCGACAAGGAGATCCGCTACCGTCAGCGCTACGTCGATCTCATAATGAACCCCGAGGTGAGGGAGACTTTCCGCAAGAGGTCCATGCTGGTCGAGGGGATGAGGCGTTTCCTGGTCGACCGGGGATTTCTCGAAGTGGAGACCCCGATTCTCCAGCCCCTCTACGGCGGGGCGGCCGCCCGTCCCTTCGTCACCCATCACAACGCTCTGGACATGCGCCTCTACCTGAGGATAGCCGATGAACTCTACCTCAAGAGGCTGCTGGTCGGAGGCTTCGATAAAGTCTTCGAGTTCGCGAAGGATTTCAGAAACGAGGGGATCGACAGGTCCCACAACCCGGAGTTCACCATGATGGAGTGCTATGCGGCGTTTCACGACTACATGGACTTCATGGAGATGTTCGAAGAGCTAATCGCCTCTCTCGCCGAACTCCTCACCGAGGACGGAACCGTGACGTACAAAGGTGAGAAGATAAATCTCAAGGGGCCATGGCAGCGGATGACTTTCTACGATGCTCTGAGGGAGAAGACCGGCATCGATTTCCGAAAGCTTTCCGAATCCGAGGTGCGGGAAGAAGCGTCGCGCCTCGGAGTGGAATTGGACGACAACACTCCTCGAGCCAAGGCGCTGGATGAGATCTTCAGCGAGCTGGTGGAGCCCAGTCTCATTCAGCCCACTTTCATCTATGACTATCCCAAGGAGCTTTCGCCGCTGGCCAAGGACCACCGGAGCGAGCCGGATCTCGTGGAGCGCTTCGAACCGTTCATCGCCGGTTTCGAAGTGGGAAACGCCTTTTCCGAGCTGAACGATCCCGCCGAGCAGAGGCGGAGATTCGAACAGCAGGCCGCGATGCGGGAGAGAGGAGACGACGAGGCTCACGTCCTGGACGAGGATTTCATCCGGGCGCTGGAATACGGCATGCCGCCCGCGGCCGGTTTGGGAGTGGGGATCGACAGGCTGACGATGATCTTCACCGACAGCCATTCGATTCGCGACGTCATCTTCTTTCCGCATATGAGGCCCGAAGACGACCGGAGCTCATGAGCTATCCCTTATTCATCGCAAAGAGGTATCTTCAGACCAAGAAACGATCGAAGCTCGTTTCGCGCATAACGAGCATAGCAATCGGCGGCGTCTTCGTCGGGGTCATGACGTTGATAATCGTACTATCCGTGATAAACGGCTTCGAGACGGAACTCCGTCAACGGATCGTTTCGTTCAATACGAACGTCCTGGTTTTCACGCGGGACCGGGCCGCCTGGGAATCCGCCGACAGCTTGATGCATGAGTTGGTGAAACGCAGGCACGTCACCGCCGTGGCCCCTTTCGTGCGCTCGGAAGCGCTCATCGCCTACCAGCCGGTCCCGGGAAGGTCCACGAGGGTGAGAGGAGTCGTAGTGAAAGGAGTGGATCTCGAGCGCGAGTCCCTCGTCTCCTCGGTGATCGACAGCATCAAACCGCCGCTGGACTCCTTCGACACGAGTTTCTTCGAGGACGAGGAATACCACGTCGGAGTAGCCGTCGGCCTCGACCTGGCGATGGAGATGCGTATCGGGTTCGGCGACGAGATAACGCTGGTGACGGCGCCGTCGACGATAACATCGCAGGAGATAACCCCGCGAGTGAAGAAGTGCAGGGTCATCGGCTTTTTCAACAGCGGAATGTACGACTTCGATTCACGTTTCGTGTACATGGACATCCACGAGGCGGACGAGTTTTTCGACACGGGCACCGGGCTGCGGGGGATAAGCATCAAGCTCGATGACATATACAAGGCGAGGGAAGTGGATCACGAACTCCAGGGCATGTTGCCCCTCGGGCGGTACGGGACCAACAACTGGATCAACATGAACAGCAATCTTTTCAGCTACATGAAGATCGAAAAAATACTGATGTTCTTGATGCTGACGTTGATCATCATGGTAGCCGCGTTCAATCTCGTCGGCATGCTCACCATGGTCATCATGGAGAAGCGGAAGGAAATAGGGGTGCTCAAATCGATGGGATCCACCGGGAGGGGGATAATGTCGATCTTCATGCTCGAGGGGACGGTGATCGGGTTGGTAGGCACCCTGGGCGGCTTCGCGGCCGGCTTGCTGGCGTGCTTCATACTCGACCGGATCAAGCTGGATCTGCCCGGAGACGTCTATTTCGTCAAGACCCTTCCCGTGCTGGTGGAATGGGGGGACATCGTGGCGATCTGCGCGAGCGCCGTGATCATTTGTTTTCTCGCCACCATATATCCGAGCTGGGAGGCGAGCAAGCTGATGCCGGCCGACGCCATAAAGAACGATTGAACGGCGCAGGGCGGCCCCACAGACGGAGCGGGGTGGGAACCGAGTCGGCTTGTTTTTTCCGCTTCGGGAGTTATATTTATGGAGAAAGAACCGATACTGCGTGCCAGCGGTTTGACGAAGACCTTCGAGGGCACCGAAGGAAGGATAGAGGTGCTCAAGGGTTTGGATCTCGAGGTCTTCGAGGGAGAGGTAGTGGCGATTCTGGGAGCGTCGGGGGTAGGGAAGAGCACGTTGCTCCACATCCTGGGCACTCTGGATCGGCCCGACTCCGGAAAGGTGGAGGTGAAGGGGAGGGATGTCTTCGAAATGGACAGCGGGGCGCTCAGCAGGCTCCGTAACGAGGTCATCGGGTTCGTCTTCCAGTTCCATCACCTGCTCCCTGATTTCACCGCTTTGGAGAACGTCATGATGCCCTCCCTGATCGGTGGCGGGGACATGCGGCCGGCGCGCGAGAACGCGCTGAGGTTGCTGGACGCGGTGGGCCTTTCCGGCAGGGCTCATCACAAGCCGGGTGAACTGTCCGGGGGCGAGCAGCAGAGGGTGGCGGTCGCAAGGGCCTTCGCCAACGAACCGGACATAATTCTCGCCGATGAACCCACCGGGAACCTCGACGAGAAGGCGAGCGGCGAGCTGAACGAGCTGGTTCTGGAGTTGTCAAGGAAGGAGCAGCGCACGTTCGTGGTCGTAACCCACAAGAAGGGATTCGCCGGGTTGGCCACCAGGGCGTTTCTGCTCGAAGGCGGCGGTTTGAATTCTTTCCGGGGGAACAATGTCGGTACTTTGTAAAATATGCGGCGTCAGGCCTGCCAAGATACATTACACCGAGATAGTCAACGACAACGTGATAAACCTGGATCTCTGCGTCGAGTGCGCGCAGGAAAGGGGAATCGACGTGCCCACGAGCGGTTCGTACGAGATGGGCGACCTGGCCGCCGGACTCATCGATACGCTCGTGGACAGCAAGTCCGAGCAGATCGGCAAAGTCCACTGCTCACTCTGCGGTTACGCCTATTCGAGCTTCCGTCAGATCGGCAGGTTCGGATGTCCCGAATGCTACCAGTCCTTTCGATCCCAGATACTTCCCCTCCTGAGACAGATCCACGGCAGTACGACCCACCGGGGCAAGAGTCCCGAGCAACTCGGCCCGCAGGCGGAACTCAAGAGGGAGCTTGTCCGCCTCAAGGAGGAATTGGCGAGGCTCGTGGAACTCGAAGAGTACGAGAAGGCGGCGGAAGTGAGAGACAAGATAAAAGAGATGGAGAAAGAGGTGGAGGAATCCTGAATGTTCGAGAAAATGATCGGCAAACCGGGAGTCTGGCTCAACGCCGCGGGCGAGGAGAGCGAAATCGTCCTGTCGAGCCGGGTACGCCTCGCCAGGAATCTCCACGGTCACCGTTTCACGCACAACGCCGAGCAGAACGAGCTGGCGGAGATCATGGAGAAGACGAGGTCCGCTGCGTCGGACACGAAGACGTTCTCCGACGGCTCCTTCATCCACATGGGCAAGGTCTCCTCGCTCGACCGTCAGTTCCTGGCGGAAAGGCATTTGGTGAGCCGCGAGTTTCTCTTCAATTCGACCAACCGCGGATTGGTGGTCAACTCCAACGAGGACGTGTGCCTCATGATCAACGAGGAGGATCACATCCGCATGCAGGCTTTCAGCGCCGGCTTCTCGCTGAAGAGAGCCTTCGACCAGGTGGACAGGCTCGACACGGAACTGACGCCCCGGTTGAGCTACGCCTTCAGCGACCGGTTCGGTTACTTGACCGCGTGCCCCACCAACGTCGGCACCGGTCTCAGGGCCTCGGTACTCATCCACCTTCCCGGTCTCGTTCACAGCAAGGAGATCAACAAGCTCCTCGATTCGCTCCGCAAGCTGAACCATTCGATCAGGGGACTCTACGGGGAGGGGACGGACGTGATGGGAAATTTTTTCCAACTCTCCAACGCCGTCACGCTCGGCAACCCGGAAAGCACCATCGTGAACAATCTCGGCGAAGTGGTGACGAAGGTGATAGGATACGAGAAGAAAGCCCGGGAACTGCTTTTCAGCAAGGCACGAAGCTTGCTTGAAGACAAGGTATGGCGGGCCTACGGGCTCCTGAAGTACGCTCGGAGTGTGAGCACCAAGGAGGCTCTCAGCCTCGTTTCGGCGGTGAGGATGGGTGTCGGTGTGGGCATAATCACCGACCTCGATATAAGGAAGTTGAACGAACTTCTCGTCTTCATCCAGCCCGCCCACCTTCAGAGACTTGCGGGTACCAGGATGGAGGCTCAGGAAAGGGATATCGCCAGAGCCGAGTATATAAGGAAGGTATTAGCCGGCTGAACATCTTGCCCAGGAGGCTTTATCGATGCAGGATCGATTCACGGACAGGGTCAGGAAAGTCATCTTCTTCGCGAGGGAAGAAGCCAACAGGTTGCAGCACGACTACATAGGCACAGAGCACCTTCTACTCGGAATCGTCCGCGAGGGAGAGGGAATTGCGGCCAAGGTCCTGAGCAAACTCGATCTCGATTTCGAACAGATCCAGAGCGCGGTGGAGAGCCTGGTCGGCCCCACCGGCGGTACGCTCACGATCGGCGAGATACCCTTCACTCCCAGGGCCAAGCGGGTGCTGGAACTCGCCATAGAGGAGGCGAGGCTTCTCGGCCACAATTACGTCGGCACCGAACATCTCCTGCTGGGCCTGATCCGCGAGGGCGAAGGAGTCGCCGCGAGGGTGCTCACCGAGCTCGGCGTCGACAGAAAGAGGGTTAGGGAGGAAGTCTTGAAACTGCTCGGGCCCTCTTCGACCATGAAGACGCGCGAAGGCAAGAAGGAGAAGAGCGAGACTCCCAATCTCGACCAGTTCGGCCGCGATCTCACCCAGATGGCGAAGGAGAACAAGCTCGATCCCATAATCGGCAGGGAGAAGGAGATCGAGAGGGTGGTCCAGGTGCTGAGCAGGAGAAAGAAGAACAACCCGATACTCATAGGCGAGCCCGGGGTGGGCAAGACGGCGATAGCCGAGGGGCTGGCCCAGGCGATAGTGGAGAACAAGGTCCCCGAGGTTCTCAAGGACAAGAGGATTTGCACCCTCGATCTTGCATCTGTTGTGGCTGGAACGAAATACAGGGGACAGTTCGAGGAAAGACTCAAGGTCATCATAAACGAGCTCAGGGAATCCGACGACGTAATAATCTTCATAGACGAGATACACACGATAGTAGGGGCGGGAGGCGCGGAAGGAGCTATAGATGCATCGAACATGCTCAAACCGGCCCTCGCCAGGGGAGAACTCCAGTGCATCGGGGCGACGACGCTGGACGAGTTCCGCAAGCACATAGAGAAGGACGGGGCGCTCGAGAGGCGCTTCCAACCGATCCTGATAAATCCTCCCACCGAGGAGGAGACAATAAAGATCATCTTCGGGCTGAGGGACAAGTACGAGGCTCATCACCGCGTCAAGATAGAGGACGATGCCGTGAAAGCCGCGGTCTACCTGTCCCAGAGGTACATCCATGACCGGTTCCTTCCCGACAAGGCGATAGACGTCATAGACGAGGCGGGCTCGCGGGCTCGACTCTCCTCCGCAACCGCTCCTTCGGAGCTTCAGGAACTCGAGCTCAAGATCGACGAGCTCATCCGCGAGAAGGAATCCGCCATCCAGGCCCAGGAATTCGAGAAGGCGGCCGGTTACCGGGACAAGGAAAAGGAACTCAGAGCCAAGCTCGAGGAGCTTCGCCAGTCGTGGAATGAGACCAAGCAGGCCAAGGAATCGGTCGTCACCGCAGCCGACATCGCGGAAGTGGTCTCTCTCATGACGGGGATCCCCGTGTCAGAGGTGCAGGAACAGGAGACGGAGAAACTGCTGCGCTTGGAGGAAGAGCTCAGGAAAAGGGTGGTCGGGCAGGAAGAGGCCGTCATGGCGGTCGCCAAGGCGGTACGGCGCAATAGAGCCGGATTGCGTGATCCCAGGCGCCCGATCGGTAGTTTCATCTTTCTTGGCCCCACCGGCGTGGGAAAGACCGAGCTCGCGAGGGTGCTCTCCCGGGTCCTGTTCGAGACGGATGACGCCCTCATAAGAATCGACATGTCGGAATACATGGAGAAGTTCTCCGTCTCGAGGCTCATAGGCGCCCCTCCGGGCTACGTCGGGTACGAAGAGGGCGGCCAACTCACGGAGAAGATCCGCAGGAAGCCCTACTGCGTGATCCTTCTCGATGAGATCGAGAAAGCCCATACGGACGTCTTCAACATCCTTCTTCAGGTCATGGAGGAAGGGCAGCTCACCGACAACTACGGCCGAAGGGTCGATTTCCGGAACACCGTCCTCATAATGACGTCGAACGTCGGTTGCAGGGAAGTGAAGGACAGCAAGGGCATAGGCTTCATAATGGACGACGCCGAGGCCTCGTATACCAACCTCAAGTCCAAGCTGATGGAGAGCCTGAAGAAGACCTTCAACCCCGAGTTCCTGAACCGTATCGACGACACCATCGTTTTCAAGCCTCTGGGCAAGAAGGACATGGAGAAGATCGTCGAAATAATGCTCGACGAATTCATGAATCGCCTCAAGGTCCTCGACATGAGGATCAAGTTCACGAAGGATTCGAAAAAGTTCCTCATTGATAGGGGATTCGATCCGGCCCTCGGGGCGAGGCCGCTTCGCAGAGCGATCCAGAAGTACCTGGAGGATCCTCTGAGCGAGATCCTCCTGCGCCGGGGCTTGAACCGAGAAGCTGAGATTCACGTGGGGGCGGAAAAGGACAAGCTCAGCTTCGAAGTTGTCGCCAAGACGTGAGCACTCTCGAGTGCGGACCCTCCAACATGTGCACAGGCAACAGGTTGTAGATTCTCTTTGTGCCGCGGCCTCCGGTTTTTTTATTTACACTCAAAACCGCCTGTGCTAGCATGCCTTCCCAGACCCCTGCCCGGAAGGCGGAAAATCTTCACAGGAAATCATGAACCGATCTATTGTCTGCATATTCGCCGGTGTCCTCATTCTATGCCTTCTTTCCGCCGGGGCGCTGGCAGCCGGTAAGATACTGGGGATAGAGATCTCCGGTAACCGCAACGTCTCCAAGGAAAAGATTCTCCGCGTCCTGCGCATGGCTGAGGGATCCACCTATGATGAAGAGGAGTTCAAGAGGGCTCTCAAGCGCCTTTTCGCCACGCGTGAGTTCGCAGACGTAAAGGGTTTCAAGACCGTTTCTCCGGGCGGGGTCCAACTCGAGATCGTGCTCGTGGAATATCCCCGCGCGGACGAAGTGCGTTTCGAGGGGGTCGCGCATATCACTGAAGAGGAGCTCCGCAAGAAAGTGACGCTGGGCAAGGGATCTTTCATCCGTCCGGCCGCCGTCGCGGCGGATGAGGAAGCGATCGTGGAGATGTACAAGGAGAAGGGCTATTTCCGGGCCGCCGTCGAGGATACGCTCGTCAAGGAAGAGGGAAAGAACATCCTCGTCTACAGGGTGAACACGGGAGACAAGGTTTCCATAAAGCACATAGATTTTTTCGGCAACGGAGCCCTGGATTCGGACGAGCTGAGGGACGCGATGAAGAGCAAGGAGGACAGGTGGTGGAGAGGGGGAGACTACAAGCCCAAACAATTGGAAGAAGACATGCAGGCGATCATAGAGGCCTACCGCCGGCACGGCTACCTGGATGCGGAGATCAAAGGCAAGGAGCTGATCTTTTCCGAAGACGGGAAAGATCTCGACATATTCATCACCGTGGAAGAGGGGCCGCTGTACCGCGTGGGAAAGATCGATTGGACCGGCAACGAGGTCATCGGGGACGACGAAATCCGCCGGATGATAACGATGAACGAGGGCGACGTCTTCGACGACGCCGAATTCCAGAACCTCCAGGTGGCGGTGAGCACGCTCTACTGGGACAGGGGATACATCTACAACTCCGTGACCCCCGTCAAGAAGGTGAAAGGCCGGGTGATCGACGCGACCCTGGAGATCTTCGAAGGCGAGCCCGCCCACATCAGCGAGATAAGGATCGAAGGGAACACGAAGACATCGGAGGAGGTAATAAGGAGGGAACTCGTCATCGCTCCCGGTGATGTATTCATCCGTCCCAAGCTGGTTCGTTCGTTGCGGGAGGTTTTCAACCTGGGCTTCTTCGAAGGTCCGCCCGAGGTGACTCCGACGCCGAGCAGCAAAGAGGGAAACGTGGACATAACCATAAAGGTGAAGGAGAAGCAAACCGGCCAATTCCGCATGGGGGCCGGTTTCTCGGAACTCAACTCGGTAAGCGGTTTCTTCGGTATCACCGAGCCGAATTTCCTCGGCAGGGGCGAGCACGTGGGGGTCGACTGGGAATTCTCGAGGTACCGGCAGAATATCGACGTACGTTTCACGGAGCCTTGGCTCTTCGGAACACCGACGGAATTGAGCGTGAACGTCTACAACATGGTTCAGAACCAGGTGAGGCAGCAGTTCTACGACGACAGGCGCAAGGGCTTCTCCGTCCGTCTCGGACGACCGTTTCCCTGGTTCGATTACACGTCGATCTATTGGCGCTACAAGTACGAATCGGTAAAGCTGAGCAATTTTTCCTCGGGCTATGTCGGGCCGCTCACATCCGTGAAGTGGCCGCGAAGGACGAGCTCCGTGGCCGTAACCCTGTCGAGGAATTCCACGGACAGTCCTTTCCATCCCACTACCGGCACCTCTTCGATGCTCCTCGCCGAGTGGAACGGCGGCACCTTGCTGGGGGGAGACGAGAATTTCCAGAGGTATGAGACTTCGATAGCGTGGTACACACCGCTTTTCTCGAAGTTCGTCCTGGAGATGAACTTCCAGGCCGGAGTACTCGACGGTTTCGTTCGTCCCACTCAGGTGCCGGACTACGAGCTTTTCCGCTTGGGGGGCAACAGGCGCTACGGGGTGCGGGGGTATGATTACTATGAAATCGTGCCCGACGGCAACCCCGAGTTCATAGGCGGCAGGTACATGCAGATTCTGTCCTACCAGGTGTCATACGAGCTGTCTCCCATGGTGTACGCCCTGCTCTTTCTCGATGCCGGCAACACGTGGAACAGCTTCCGCGAAGCGGATCCGTTCGATCTCAAGAAAGGAGCGGGGGTGGGAATCCGATTCGAGTTGCCGATGCTGGGAACGGTCGGGCTCGATTACGGGTACGGTTTCGACAAGAAAGGAGGCGGCGCCTGGGAGCCGCACATATCCTTCGGAGGACTTTTCTGACGGTGGACACGTTGATTTTCCAGAAAAAGGAGTGTTGAGCATGAAAAGGACACTTGTCATCTTTCTACTCGCCGTTTTCCTCGTTTCGACGAGCGGGTTTTCTCTCCTTGCCCAGGAGGTGAAAATCGGTTACATTGACTCGATTAAGATTTTCTCGGAATATCGTGAAACTCAGGAAGCGGAACGGGTATACAAGAAGGAAGTGGAAGCCTGGAAAGCCCAGGCGAAAGGAATGGAGCAGGAGATAGCGAAGCTCCAGGACGAGTTGAAAGCCCAGAGTCTCATGCTTTCAGACGAGAAGCAGAAAGAGAAGAGGCTGGAGCTCGACCAGAAGATTCAAGAGTACCAGAAGTTCATGAAAGAAACTTTCGGTGACGACGGCTTGGCGGCCAAGCGCAACAAGGAGCTCACGCAGCCGATAGTCGACAAGATAAACAAGATCCTGGAGAAGATCGGGCAGGCGGAAGGCTTCTCTATCATTTTCGACGCGGCTAACGCCAACATAGTCTATGCCGACAAGAGCCTTGACTTGACCGACAGGGTTCTGGAGGAGCTGAACAAGGTGGGACAATAGGAGATGGGTATGACTAAAGCCTGCTACACGCTAAGAGAGCTTGCGGAAATAGTCGGCGGCGAAATCCAAGGTGGAGCCGATACGAAGATCAACGGAGTCGCGGGGATAAAGGAGGCGAAGAAGGGTGACATCACTTTCCTCGCCAACCCCAAGTACGAGAGCTACATCGACGTGACCCGCGCTTCCGCCATCATAGGTCCCATGGATCTCGTTTGCAGCAAACCTCTCATCAGGATCGACAATCCCTATCTGGCGTTCCTCAAGGTCCTGACCCTGTTCGCCGAGGAGGTCTCGGCCCGGTTCCCCCGCAAGGTGCACGAATCGGCCGTCATCGACAAGTCGGTGGTCTTGGGTGAGAACATAGCGATCGGGCCTTTCTGCCAGGTGGCGAGAAACGCGAAGATAGGAAACGGGTCGACTATCGTCTCGAGCGTCTACATAGGCGAGAACGTGACTATCGGCGAGGATTGCCTGATTTATCCCGGGGTGACGATCCGCGAAGGATCGGAGATCGGGAACAGGGTGATCCTGCATCCGGGCGTGGTGATAGGGGCCGACGGTTTCGGGTTCGCCAAGGACGGCTGCTTGAACCAGAAGATACCCCAGATCGGTAGGGTCATCATAGAGGACGATGTCGAGATCGGCGCCAACTCCACAGTGGACAGGGCAACGACGGGTATAACCAGGGTATGTCGCGGATCGAAGCTGGACAATCTCGTGCAGGTCGCCCACAACGTCACCATAGGAGAGAACAGCATAATCGCCGCTCAGGCGGGCATATCGGGAAGCACGGAGCTGGGAAGGAACGTGGTGCTGGGCGGTCAAGCGGGCTTGGTGGGTCATATCCAGATAGGCGACGAGGCGATGGTGGGTGCCCAGGCGGGTGTGACCAAGTCGATTCCTCCCGGGATGAAAGTCTCCGGCTACCCGGCGAGGGAACACGCCAGGGCGAGGAAGCTCTACGCCTGCTTGACGAAACTGCCCGAACTCCTGAAGAGAATCAGGGAGCTGGAAGCCAGGATCGAAGAGCTGGAGAAAGGAGACATGGTTGGTAAGACAGCAAAGAACCCTGAGTAGGGAGGTGTCCATATCCGGGGTCGGCATTCATACCGGCGAGAAAGTCACTCTCACGTGCAAGCCGGCCCCCCCCGACACCGGCGTACGATTCGTAAAGAAGACCGGTTCCGGCGATGTCGAGATCAAGGCCGATGTATCCAGCGTCCCCGAGCATCCTTCCACGATTCGGAATACGACGATTGCGGCCGGCGGCGAAGAGATATTCACCGTGGAACACATACTGGCCACGTGCTACGGCCTCGAGATCGACAATCTCGTCCTCGAGATCGACGGCAACGAGCCTCCCGAGCCTCCCAACGGCAATTACGAGGAGTTCGTCAAGATCCTCCGCGAAGCCGGGTTCAAGAACCAGGGAGTGCCGTGCAGGGTGCTCGAGATGGATCGCGTGATCAGCTTCACGGACGGGGAAGTCGAGATACACGCCCTTCCGTCCAACGAGTTCAAGGTGAGTTTCACGATCGAGTACGACAACGAGTTCGTCGGTACCCAGTACGCCAGCTTCATCGTCACCCCGGAGATTTTCGAGCGCGAAGTCGCGCCGGCGAGGACTTTCGTGCTCTGGGACGAAGTGGAAGAGCTCCGCAAAGCAGGCCTGATCAAGGGAGGGAGCCTCGACAACGCGATCGTTTTCAAGCGCGACGGCCTGATGAACGACGAGCCGCTGCGATTCCCCAACGAGTGCGCAAGGCACAAGATGCTGGACCTGATCGGGGATCTCTCACTTCTGGGGCGGCCGCTTCGAGCTCACATCGTCGCCGTGAAATCCGGGCATGCCTCCAACATAGAGTTCGTCAAGAAACTCTGGCGGTTCAGAGAGAGCAAGGAGCGTCTGGGAGCCCGCACGTCTTCGGGCCAATGGGACATCAACCTCATTCAGAAGATCATGCCTCACCGTTACCCCTTCCTTCTCGTCGACCGCATCCTGGAGCTGGAGGACAAGAAGCGCGTGGTGGGCATAAAGAACGTCACCATCAACGAACCTTTCTTCGTGGGCCATTTCCCCGGCCACCCCATAATGCCTGCAGTCTTGATCATAGAGGCCATGGCTCAGGTCGGAGGGGTCCTGCTCCTGAGCAGCGTCGACAACCCGGAGAAGTACCTCGTCTATTTCTCCAGGATAGACAAGGCCAGATTCCGCAAACCCGTCCTGCCCGGCGATCAGGTGAGGTTCGAACTCGAGCTGCTCACGCTCAAGCGAAGGGTCTGCAAGATGCAGGGATACGCCTACGTGGGGACGGATCTCGTGGCGGAGGCGGAACTTCTTTCAACTATTGTAGATAGGTAGTCCACATTCTTTTTCTGGCATCAATTTCCTCATTGTGATATATTGTGTCGAAATTTTGGGGAGGTTGATTGATTGCGGTTCGACAGATAGGGTGAGGAGAGGTCACATGAGAATGGAGAAGGCAATAAAAACAGTCGGCAACGGCAGGGAGATTCATCCCACCGCCGTCATAGCGCCCGGCGCCCGCATCGGTGAAGGCGTGCACATCGGCCCCTACAGCGTGATAGGTGAGCATGTGGCCATCGGGGATGGGACCTCCATAGGGAGCAACGTGCTCGTCGACGGGTGGACGACCATCGGCAAGAACAACCGTATTTTTCATGGAGCCAGTATCGGCACCGTCCCTCAGGATCTCAAGTATCAAGGCGAGATCAGCTACGTCGAGATAGGCGACGACAACACGTTCCGCGAATTCGTCACGGTGAACAGCGCCACCAACGCAGGCGAGAAGACGAGGATAGGATCCGGCTGCTTGCTGATGGCATACGTGCACATCGCCCACAACTGTACAATCGGAGACGAAGTGATCATCGCAAACGCCGTGAACCTCGCCGGCCACGTCTTCGTGGACGATTACGCCATCATCGGCGGCATGACCCCCGTGCATCAGTTCGTCCGCATCGGCAAGTACGCCTTCATAGGCGGCGGCAGCCGGATCGAGCGCGACATACCTCCCTTCGTCAAAGTCGCTGGCAATCCACCCCGCGTCTACGGCATCAACAGCATCGGTCTCGATCGGCGCGGTTTTTCGCATGAGCGCAAGCTCATGGCCAAGAAGATCTTCAAGGCTCTCTACCGCAGCAACCTCAATGTCTCCCAGGTGCTGGACCAGCTGAGGAACGGCGAGTTCGAAGACCCCGAGCGCAGCATGATGATCGAGTTCCTGGAAGCCTCCGAGCGCGGAATCACAAAGTAATTGCAAAAGAGTGTTCGAGGCTATACCCTGAACCGGCGGTTCAATGAGCCGGCGTATTCCTACTTGTTTCAGGTGGAGGCTGAGATGGGCTTACGCATAGGAGTGATCGGCACGGGCAGGCTCGGCCGCGAGCACGTGAGGATCCTTTCGGAGATTCCCGACGTGGACTTCGTCGGGTGCTACGATGTCGACGCAGACAGGTGCAACGGCGTGGCGGCGCAATTCGGCGCCGAGCCTTTCCGGTCCCTGGACGCGTTGCTCCGCGCGGTGGAGGCGGTAAGCGTCGTGGTACCGACCGTCCGGCACGCAGAAGTCTCCCTCGCGGCCATGGAAATGGGCAGGGACGTCTTTCTCGAAAAGCCCCTCGCGGCGTCGACCGCTGAGGCGGGCAGGCTGGTCGCCGAGGCGAACGAGGCCGATCTCATACTGCAGGTCGGCCACGTGGAGAGGTTCAACGCGGTGATCCAGCGGTCGCTCGAGATGGTGACGTCTCCTTCGTTCATCGAGATCGAGAGGCTCAGCCCCTTCTCGCTGCGCGGCACCGACGTCTCAGTCGTGATGGATCTCATGATCCACGACCTCGACCTTCTTCTCCTCATGGTCGGGGAGTGGCCTTGCGAGATAAGGGCGAAAGGAGCCGGCGTCCTCACTCCGGAGCCCGACATCGTCAACACGAGGCTGGAGTTTCCCGGGGGATGCGTCGCGGATCTGACGGCCAGCAGGGTTTCCGCCGAAGCCTCGCGCAAGATACGCGTGTTTTCCCACAACCACTATCTCTCGATCGACCTTCTCGAGGCCAGGGTGAAACACTATTGCAAGGGCGAGAAATTCAAGGAAGCGGTGGCCATGCTGAGGAACTCTCCCGGGACCTCCGGAACTCTCACCATAGACAGGTTCCTCGACGTCGATGAATTCACCATCGAGGGAGAGGAGCCTCTTCGCGTCGAACTCTCCTCGTTCTGCCGGTCGGTGCTTACCCGCACCCGCCCACCCGTGACGGGTGAAGACGGTTTGCGCGTGTTGAGGCTGGCCGAAGAGATACTGGAGAAGATCAAGATGGATTCCCTGTCCTGAATCGATGTGGGGCGGCTTGCCATGGCGTCGAAAAACCCGACCATATTGATATGCTGCGGCGAAACGAGCGGGGACATCCATGCCTCCGCCCTGGTACGTGAACTCTTCGCAAGGATCCCGGAGGCGAGGGTCATGGCCATGGGCGGTGAAAGGGTCGAGGAAGCCGGTGCCGAGCTGCTCTATCACATGAAGGATTACAGCGTGGTCGGTTTTTCCGGCGTGCTGGCCGGATTGCCCAAGTTCTGGAAGCTGGAGAGGAAGCTCAAGGCGCTGATAAAGAAGGAAGTGGATCTGTTCATTCCCGTGGATTACCCGGGTTTGAATCTCAGGTTGGCCGCAGCGGCCTCCAAGTCGGGTGTGCCGGTACTCTATTATATCGGTCCCCAGGTTTGGGCTTGGGGGGAGGGCAGGGTGAAGAAGATCGAGGAAACGGTGGATTTCATGGCCCTGATCCTTCCCTTCGAGAAGGACATATATGGAAACACGAGGGCCGAGTTCGTGGGACATCCCTTCATCGAGGATCATTACCTTCCCGAGCCGCGTCCTTGGGAGGAGCGCTCGTTGATAGGCCTTCTTCCCGGAAGCAGGGCCGAGGAGGTTGCGAGAATGCTGCCGGTCATGCTGGAAGCCTGCACCATCCTTCGCGGGGAATTCCCCGGCGAGCGGTTCGCCGTGGCGCTCGCTCCGAGCGTTCCTAGACGCCTGTACGAGAGAATAGCCGCGGATTCGCCGCTCGAGTTGATCTGGGAAGAGGACGCGGTGCGGCTCCTCGCACAGTCCAAGGCGGCCATCGTCGCCTCCGGGACCTCTACGTTGCAGGCGGCTCTCATGGAGACGCCCATGATCATCGTATACAAGGTTTCCTATCCCAACTACCTCGTGGCCAGGAGACTGGTCAAGGTCGAGAACATAGGCCTCGTAAACATCGTCCTGGGGGAAGAGGTGTGCCGCGAGTTCGTTCAGAACGACGCCCGCCCGGAGGCAATGGCCGAGGCAATCGGCGGACTGTTGCAGGGCGGCGCCGGAAGGATGAAGATGGTGGAAAGGTTTCGGGAGTTGAAGGCGATGCTCAAGGGTACAGGGGGATGCAGAAGGGTGGCCGAAGTTGCGGCCGAGCTGCTTCGTGAAGGCGGGCGGCGCCCCCGGCGGAGGGCCTCGGGAACATGGAGTTGACCCTGCATTTGGTTCCGCGCATCGGATCCGTTTTCATAAGGATTCTCGGCGCCACGTGGCGCCTGCACTTCTACGACGAACCGCCGCTCGAGGAATTGAGAGGCCGATCGCCGGGGATCATCTATGCCTTCTGGCATGGAAGGTTCCTGCCTCTGAGCTACACCCATCGCAATCGGTCGATACACGTCCTCGCCAGCGAGCACAGGGACGGAGAACTGATGGGAAGGATAATAAGCCGCCTTGGCTTCGGGCACGTCAGGGGATCGAGCACCCGCGGAGGGGCCAGGGCCATCATGAGGTTGAGCGAGAAAGTCAGGGAAGGCTACGACCTGGGACTGACCGTCGACGGACCGAAGGGCCCCAAGTACGTGGTCAAGTCCGGCGCGGTGGAGATCGCGAAGCTCACGGGCGCGGCGATCGTGCCGATAACCACGGCGTCGTCCTCCCACTTCACTTTTTCGTCATGGGACGAATTCCAGATTCCGAAGCCTTTCGCCCACGTGATAGTGTGCCACGGCGAACCGATACTCGTTCCTCGCAACGCCGGCATGGACGAGGTGGAGGAGAAGAGGCTCGTCCTGGAGAAGACTCTCAAGACTATCACCGAGACGAGCGACAAGCGGGCAAGGGAGAAGAGGTACTAGCGTGAAGATAATCTCGAGAGGGAGACGATCCCCCGTGACCGACGGGAACGGAGGAGGTTTCCTTCATCCCTTCCTGGCGGCCGCGAGCGGGCTGTACGGCCTCGGCGTTCGCGCCGGGCGGGCGATGGGCAGGCGAAGAAGATTCTTGAAACACGATTCGACGATAGTGTCCATCGGCAACGTGGAAGTCGGTGGAACGGGCAAGTCTCCCCTCGCTCTCGCTCTCGCCGCGCGGCTGGAGGAGGCGGGGATGCGACCCGTCTACGTGAGCCGGGGGTACGGCGGCAGGGCCTCCGTTCTCGATGTAGTCACGGTGGTTCCGCCCGAGCCGGTGGAACGTCTCACTGTTTTGCCGGACCGGGCCAGGATATTGCGAAGAGACATTTCCGAGTTGTACCGGGAAACGGGCGACGAAGCGGGCATGGCGGCTGCGCGGTTTCCGGGCATCCCGCTCGTGCTGGGCCGAAAGAAGAGGCTGGCCGTCGAGACAGCCGAGAAGATGTTCTCACCGACCCATCTGATTCTAGACGACGCCTTCCAATCGTGGAGCGTGCCGAGAGAGTTCGACGTCGTTCTCGTGGATTCCGATCTCCTCCGCTCCTCCCCCGCGCTCCTGCCCGCCGGGCGTCTCCGCGAGCCCCTGAGCTCCCTGGCCCGGGCGGATTTCATCGGGATAAGCACCTTCGACGGAGGGGTTTCGTTGGAAGAAGCGGAGGCCTGGGTGGGAGACTTGTTGGGGAAGAACCGCCGCGTGTTCCTCCTTCGCCGCAGTATGCGGATCGTGCGACCCGACGGGAGTGAAGTGGGACATCCCCGGAGTGGAGCCGCCGTGGTCAGCGGGATCGCCCGACCGGAGAACCTCGAAAGGATGCTTCAGGCCCGGGGTGTGGAATTGAAGCTGAGCGTCCGATATCCGGATCATCATTTCTATACACCCTCGGATGCAGGCGAGATCAGGGGAATGATGGGTGGAGAAAGGGTGAATGCGCTCGTTACGACGGAGAAGGATTGGGTGAAGCTCGCCGCCCTGGATCTCGGGGATGTCGAGATCCTCATCGCGAGACTCGAAGTGGATTGGGAAGGCGTGGATCTCGCGGCGGAAATGATGAAACCGCAGCGTCAAGCTGCGGTTTCATCTCTCGATTCCGATTAACCGGCGGCAAGCCAGAGCCGGTGCAGTGGGGTCTCTATGCTCACGATCTCATGAGGAGTGTACAGGACACGTTTACTGCCCTTGGGGTCGGGATGCTATGATCAAGTCCCCGAAGTTCACCGAGAGCGAGGCCTTGAACAACGTCTCCCTGTCGGTTCCTATTTCATGCCCCCAGAACGTGATGTGGGCGATGCAGAGCACCTCTTGTCCCATCCTCGGCCCTAGGTAATTGATCTCCTGCAGGTAGGGCTTGTTTTTCTCGTAGAAAGGCACGAGAAGGATTCCGCCGGTCGTGAACTCACCCGAAGGAAGGATGATACTCGTCGCCCCGTTGTAGGTGTCGGGCTTCTCGGTTCCCCCGTCGACCCTCTCCCATTCGATCATGTATCGCGTGACGATGTAATCACCGAACGGCGTGCCCGGCTCGGCCGTGTTGAACGGGTTGTAAGGTTTGTTATAGAAAGTAACGTTCACCCAGTCTTCATCGACGTAGTCGTCCCATGTCACCGGAGTTCCACTCCTGTCGTAGACGCTGTCGCCCTGTGAGATAACATCGCTGAAGTAAGGTTGGTTGTCATTGATCGAAGAAACGGTTATCACAGCGCGTTTCTCCTCGGGGTCGCTCTGGCAGCCTACGAGAAAGGCCACCAGACCTGCAAGAACAAGAAAGAATACACCGAGTTTCAATCGCATTGTGTTTACCTCCTCATTGAGATCGATAGATGCGGAATTATCCTCCCGCCTCTTACGCAATGACTATGCCAGAGAAGATCCGCCTGAGCGCCACGCAATCAATTGAGGGCAAAAGGATTATGAATCGCGCCGCAACGTACCGGCATGAAGGGAACCGCACTCTTGCATTCTGCATTGCACGATTTTTATATTTGTTGCATTCACAAGGGGTTTTGATTATCATGAATGCGCTTGCAAGCGGGCCGAAGGCGCTCGCAACCCGCAGACAGTCTTGTTTTTGGAATTCACCATATGGAAAAATCCGACTTTCTCGTCATAGGAACCGGCGTGGCCGGTCTCTCGCTCGCGCTCAAGGTCGCCCGCTTCGGCAGCGTCAACCTGATAACCAAGAAGGACCCGGCCGATTCGAACACGAGCCTCGCCCAGGGGGGAATAGCGTCGGTCATAGATTCCAACGACGACTTCGCTCTGCACGTCAAGGATACGCTCGAGGCTGGGGCGGGCCTCTGCAAGCGGGCGATCGTGGAGATGGTGGTGAGGGAGGGGCCGGCTCGCATAAAGGAGTTGATGGATCTAGGCGTCTCGTTTTCCCGGGCCGGGGATTCGCTTTCGCTGGGGCGCGAAGGAGGGCATTCCAGGAACCGCATAGTGCACTGCCAGGACTTGACCGGCAGGGAAGTGGAGAGGATCCTTCTCGAAAGAGTGACGGAGCATCCGCGTATCCGCCTTTTTCCGCATCACATGGCGGTGAACCTCATCCTCAAGCGGCATCTCAAGGATCCGGCCGGCGCCTCGGAGAGGACGGTGTACGGCTGCTACGTTCTCGACGTCCGGAACGATCGGATTATACCCTTCACCGCGGGCAAGGTCGTGCTGGCGACGGGAGGGGCGGGCAAAGTCTACATCTACACGTCCAATCCAGACATAGCAACGGGTGACGGGATCGCCCTCGCCTACAGGGCCGGCGCGCGGGTGGCGAACCTCGAGTTCGTCCAGTTTCATCCCACGTGCCTCTTTCATCCCGAGGCCAAGTCGTTTCTCTTGAGCGAAGCGCTGCGCGGCGAAGGCGGGATACTGCGCCGCGAGGACGGCCATGCATTCATGCGTGATTATCACCCCATGAAGGACCTGGCGCCCCGCGACGTGGTGGCCAGGGCGATCGACAAGGAAATGAAACAGACGGGGACGAAATGCGTCTACCTGGACATGACCCACCTCGATTCGAATCACCTGAAAGACCGGTTCCCCAATATCTTCAGGCGTTGCATGGAACTCGGCATAGACATGACGACCCAACCGATACCCGTCGTGCCGGCGACGCATTATTTCTGCGGGGGCGTCGACGTCGACGAAAACGGTTCCACGACCCTGGGCAACCTTTTCGCCCTCGGGGAAGTGAGCCACACGGGGCTGCACGGCGCCAACAGGCTCGCCAGCAACTCGTTGCTGGAAGCGCTCGTCTTCGCGGAGCGGGCCGCCAAACTCATGGAAGGAACCGGAAGGGCTGCAGCCGAAAGCACCAGGGAACCCAAACCCTGGGAGGAATCGCACGCGGAAAAACTGATGGATTCGGTGATAATCGATCACGACTGGGACATGGCGAGGAGGGTGATGTGGGATTACGTTGGCATAGTGCGAAGCGATCTCCGACTCCATCTCGCCCTGGAGAGGATCGGCCTGTTGCGGGAAACGATCGAGAACCTCTACTGGAAATACCGTTTGACCCAGGACTTGATCGAGCTGAGGAACATCGTGCTGGTGGGCGAGCTCATCATCCGATGCGCACTGATGCGCAAGGAGAGCCGTGGGTTGCACGCCACGGAGACTTACCCGGAGAGAAACGACAAGATCTTCGGCAAGGACACGGTACTGGAGATCGGTGATGATTGAGGAGGTGCAGGATGGAGTGGTATGAGGCCGCTTTCGATCGTTTCTATCCCGTCGTCTACGGCCACCGGGACGAGGAGGAAGCCGAGAGGGTCGTAGATTCGTTCGAAGGGAAGGCGGCGCTCGAGGAACCGATCCTGGACCTTGCCTGCGGCGGCGGAAGGTACATGAGCGCATATGCGAAGAGGGGGAAGACGATCTTCGGCCTCGACCTCTCGCATTATCTCCTGGCGTGCTGCGCGGACAGGTTCGGATTCGCGGATTCCATCGTCCAGGGAGACATGAGGAGGCTGCCCTTTCGAAGTTCGAGCGTGGGATCGGTGATAAACATGTTCACGAGTTTCGGGTACTTCTCCCACGACACGGACAACCTGATGGTTCTCACGGAAGTGCACAGGGTATTGATCCCGGGCGGGAGGCTTCTTTTCGATTATCTGAACGTCGGGCGGATCGCCGGAAGGCTCGTCGAGAACACTGTGAGGCGATCGGGCGATTTCGTGCTCGTGGAGAAGAGACGTTTGGACGACAAGCTCCACTATCTCAAGAAGGATATCGAGATAAGGAACGTGCGCGAGGGAACCGTGAAGAAACTGGAAGAGCGGCTTCGCCTCTACTCGGTGGACGAGCTCGTCTCCATGTTCGAGACCATGGGGTTCGCCCTGCTGGAACGTTTCGGCGACTACGACGGGAACCCGTTCGTCGAGGGCGTCTCGGACAGGGTCATCCTGCTGGCGGAGAAGAGATCCAGGCTCGGCTCAGAGAAAGAGTGAATGCATGATAACGATCCTCGACAGGTTGCCCCAACGAGATATGCCGGGGACGAGCAGGCTGTTTGGAGACTTCGTCGAAGATCCCGGCGCGGGATTGCCTCCCTTTCTCCCCGGTGTCGCGAAGGACGAGGGGCGATGGGAGCGTTCGATAGCGGGAGCGAGGGAAGCGATCGGGAAGATCCCGGCCGGAAAGCGGCGGAAGTTCATCGCTCATCTGGTCGAATTCAACAAACGCCAAGGCGCGAACGACGAACTGCTCGCAAAGATACGCAAAGCCGAACACGGGGATGCATTCTTCATCCTTACAGGCCAGCAGCCCGGTCTTCTCGGCGGCGGTTTGATGGTCGGCTACAAGATCCTCACCGCGGTATGCCTCGCGCGCTATCTCGAGCGACGCTTCCCGATCGAATGCATTCCCCTCTATTGGGTCGGCGCCGACGACGACGACTTCCAGGAGATACGGAGCCTTTTCCTGTTTTCGGCCGGCTGGACGCCGCTCAGGATAGAGCTCCCCGCCGAGGCGCACGAAAGCCTGCGGCCCGTCGGTGAGATCGCTTGCGAATGGGTGCTCAAGGTTTGGTCTGCAGTCTCCCCGATGGCGACATCCTTTCCCTGCTACGAGTACGTAGACGCTTGCATAAGAAGTGCGGCTCGTTCATCGCGTGATCACGGCGAGATGACCGCCCGTCTCATGGTGTCCCTCTTCGGGGGCGACCTGGCGGTGGTCGACGCTAGGAGTGTCGAGCTTAAGGAACACGCTCGTGAAGTCATCAGCGCGTTCATAGACGAGGAGGACGCTGTTTGCGATCTGGTCGCCGATGCGGGCTCCAGGTTGGCCGAACGCGGCTACCACGCCCAGATAACTCCGGGCGGGGATTGCGGGGTGTTCCTCCTGGAAAACGGCCGCAGGTCGAGAGTGCCTCGCGCCGATGCAGGCGTTCTGAAAGAGCGGGCCCGGGAAGGAATGGAGAGGCTTTATCCCGGCGTGATACTCCGCAACCTCGTCCAGGACCAGGCGTTCGTTCCACTCGCCGTCGTATTGGGCCCCGCGGAGATCGCCTACAGGGCGCAGCTGGGTTGCATCTATCCCAAGTTCGGAGTCGGATTTCCCTCTCCCTTTCCGCGGATGAGCGCGACGTTCGTGCCGCCGCCGCTCGCCGAAGTCCTGGACGAAGCACGGATCGAAGGGCGCGATCTGGTGAAGGATCCAAGGATCGTCGCCGCCCGGCTGCTGGAAAGCATGGGCGACGACGTCATTACCCGGGAAAGCGAAGCTTTTCTCGCCGGAATCACGAGGGAGACGGATCGTTTCCTGGCGGCCGTAAAGGGCAGGCTCCCGGGTGGGGGAGACGGCAGGGTGGAGAAGAGGGTCCGGGATGCTCTGGGGCGCTTCCACCAGGCGGTGAAGGCACTTAAGGACGATGAGAGAAAAGCGATCGCCAAGAACAAGCCCTGGCTGGGTGAACTGGAGACGGTTTTCCATCCCGCGGGAGGGCCGCAGGAGAGAGCACTCTCTCTCCTCGTTCCTTTCCTGCTCTCCGGCGAGGACGCGTTAGAGGAACTTTGCAGGATGGGCATGGAGTTCGTCGGCGATCTGATGGACGGGCAAGCGAAGCATCTTGTATACTCCATGAAGCGCGGGAGGTAGGAGACCGTGAAAACAGTGTTCTTCGGCATACATCCTGATGATATAGAGCTCGGTTGCGGCGGCACCGTTGCCTTGGCCGCCCGGGAGAGGCACGAGGTCGTGCTGGTGGATCTCTCCGACGGGGGATCTTCCTCCAACGGCACCGTCGCCGAACGTGCCGAGGAGGCGCACAAGGCCGCGGAAATACTCGGGGCGGCCGAGAGGTTGAATCTCGGCTTTCCGGACGCGAGGATCATGAGCGAGGACGACAAGCAGACGGCCGATCTCGTAGCATGCATACGCGGACTCAAGCCCGACATCGCTTTCATCCCCGAGAAAGACGATCCGCATCCCGATCACAACGCCGGGGGCAAGTTGATCGAGAGAGCATTGTATCTCGCCGGCGTGCAGGGCTACTTGAAAAACGTCGAGGCATGGAAGGTTCCCGCGATTTTCGTCTACATGTGCCGCCTCGAGTTCACGCCCCATTTCATCGTCGATGTTTCCAGCACCCACGAGCTCAAGATGGAAGCGGTCTTGGCCCATCGCTCGCAGTTCGTGCTGGAAGGGGACAGGAGTCCCACGCGGCTGAATCAATCCGGGTTTCTCGGCATGCTGAGCGCCAGGGCGCGGGTCTACGGAGGCAAGATCGGTGTGGAATTCGGGGAACCGTTCAAGCTCTTTCACCCTTTGGCGGTACGGGAGATAGCCGTTCTTGCGCAGCCCGGTGAACGCGGAGGGTGAAGAGGAAGGCGCCGGCATGAAACAGATGAACATCGGGATCGTGTGTTACCCCACGACGGGCGGAAGCGGAGTCGTGGCCGCAGAGCTGGGGAAAGGACTGGCCGCAAGGGGGTGCAAGGTTCATTTCGTCACTCACGGCTTGCCGGCCAGGTTGAGTCATTTCGACGAAAACATCTTCTTCCACAAGGTCGATCCCGGCGAATATCCTCTCTTCGGACAGTTCAATCCCTATTCGTTGAGCATCGCGGTCAAGATAAGGGAAGTGGTCGACCAGTTCGATCTGGATCTCGTTCACGTGCATTACGCGATCCCTTATGCCACCTGCGCCTTTCTCGCCCGCGAGATGGTGAAGCCCAAGCAGGTCCGCACGATAACCACCCTCCACGGGACCGATATAACGCTAGTGGGCATGATGCCTTCCTATTACGAGATAGCGCGTTTCAGCGTGTCGGTCAGCGACGCCATAACGAGTGTATCCGAGTTTCTGAAGGAGGAGACGATAAAGGCCTTCAGGATAGAGAAGCCGATACGAGTCATTCCCAATTTCGTGGATTGCAACGAATTCAGGCCGGCTCCCAACAGCTCCATAAGGAAGAAGCTGGCGCCGGGCGGAGAAAGGCTGGTCGTTCACGCTTCTAATTTTCGCAAAGTCAAGAACATACCGACGGTGATAGAAGTGTTTCATGAAGTGAAGAAAGCCCTGCCTGCGCGTCTGGTCCTCATAGGTGACGGGCCCGAGAAGGAGACGGCCGAGAGGACGTGCTCACGGCTGGGGATCAAGGATGACGTCACTTTCATGGGGGAGCAGGAGTTCATCGCCGACATCCTTCCCGTGGCCGATGCGTTCCTGCTTCCCAGCGACCACGAAAGTTTCGGGTTGAGCGCTCTCGAAGCGATGAGCTGCGGGGTGCCGGTCGTAGGCTCCAACGTCGGCGGATTGCACGAAGTGATCGATCATGGAGAAACGGGATTCCTCTGCGACCCCCACGACGTCGAGTGCATGGCCGATTGCCTGATCTCCATGTTCCGAAACGAGGACCGGAGACGGGACATGGGACTCAAGGGAAGAGAACGCGCCCGCCGTAATTTCGGCAAGGACAAGATAATAGAGCAATACATGGACCTGTACCGCGACGTGCTCGGGATGGGCTGAGACGAAGACGCCAGGAGTAATCCCCGCTTCTTGAAGTCGTTCCCGTCGCTTGGTTCGTTTTTCCCACGCTCCGGCTGCCGCCAAGCCTAGCCCGGAGGCCAGTCGAATGGTCTTCCCCCCAGCAGATGGAGATGGATGTGGAATACCGACTGGCCCGCGCCTTCCATGCAATTCATCACCAGGCGGTATCCGTCTTCAGAAAACCCTCTTTCCCGCGCTATGTCCTTGGCCCTGAGGATCATCTTGCCCAGAAGATCACTTTGGGCGCCGGAGACGTCGTTGAGAGTGGGAATGTGGGTCTTGGGAATCACGAGCACGTGAGTCGGAGCGACCGGATTCACGTCCTCGAACGCCAGCAGCAGCGAATCCTCGTGCACTTTCGTCGAAGGGATCTCTCCTGAAGCAATCTTGCAAAAAATACAATCTTGCATCTTTCCTCCTCCTTGTTCGCCGTATGTTTACCTTTTACTACACATTATGGTTGGACCGGTGTGATAGTCCATATTTTCCTCGAACCCGTTGTCACAATGCCCGCCGGGCGAACAATCGAGACGTTTCAGCCTGGATCCGATTCTAGTAACGTGGTGAATCAAAATCAACTAACGTTTGACCCAAAATATCTTGCAGGTATGTTTTTTGCTTTAGCAATCCTGGATACTGCGTCCGCTGCCCGCAGGCGGACGGGACCCGTGGGACTGGCGGAATGCGAATGGAGTGCATATATTGAACTTGGGAACGGTTGAAAGGGATTCTATAAGAGCTGCTGCGACCAGGAGGAGTCATGAAAAGTGCCGATGAAATAATTTCCATGATCAAGGAGAAACAGGACATCGATGAGTTCCGTGAGCTCAATTGGCGAGGAACTTTCGGGGAATATCTCGAGATCGTGATGTCCGATCCCAGGGTCGTGCGTACGGCTTTTCAACGCATTCATGACATGATTCTGTCCCACGGCGCGGAAGAATACACGGAGTACAAGAAGAAGATAGTCAGGTACAAGTTCTTCGATGACGTGGAATCGGGCGGCGTGGATGCGATCTACGGCCTCGAATCCCCCTTGATGAAAATGGTGAGCATTTTCAAATCGGCGGCGCAGCGCTACGGGACGGAGCGAAGGATCCTGCTCCTGCACGGGCCGGTGGGAAGCGCCAAGAGCACGATCGTTCGGCTCCTCAAGAAGGGACTCGAAAGGTATTCCCGCAAGCCCGAGGGACGATTGTACACGTTCGGTTGGAGGGACGAGAAGTCCGGAGGCGACCGCTTCAACGATTGCCCGATGCACGAAGAACCTCTTCACCTCATCCCCGAGGAATTCAGGTCCGAGATAGAGGATTATCTCAATTCGAGGATCGAGGATCCCACGCAGTACGTAAAGATCGAGGGCGAGCTTTGCCCTGCATGCCGTTTTCAGTTCTCCGAGTTGATGGATCGCTACGGAGGTGACTGGGCGAAAGTGATCGAGCACGTTCAGGTCAGGCGCCTGGTGCTGTGCGAGAAGGACCGCGTGGGGATCGGGACGTTCCAACCGAAGGACGAGAAGAACCAGGATTCCACCGAGCTGACGGGCGACATAAACTACAGAAAGATAGCGGAATACGGAAGCGATTCCGATCCGCGGGCCTTCAACTTCGACGGTGAATTCAACATAGCGAACCGCGGGATCATCGAGTTCATCGAGGTTTTGAAACTCGACGTGGCCTTTCTCTACGATTTGCTCGGTGCCTCGCAGGAGCACAAGATAAAACCCAAGAAATTTTCGCAGACTGACATAGACGAAGTGATAATAGGGCACACGAACGAGCCCGAATACCGCAGGCTCCAGAACAACGAGTTCATGGAAGCGCTCAGGGACAGGACGGTCAAGATCGACGTTCCCTACATCACCTGCCTGCGCGACGAGGTGAAGATCTACGAACGTGATTTCAATTCGGACAACATTAAGGGCAAGCACATCGCTCCCCATACGCTGGAGATGGCCGCCATGTGGGCGGTCCTGACCCGGCTCGAGGAACCGAAGAAGGCGAGCCTGAGCCTGATGCAGAAGCTCAAACTATACAACGGTCAGACGCTGCCCGGGTTCACCGAGGACAACATCAAGGAGCTCAAGAGCGAGAGCGAACGCGAAGGCATGGAAGGCATATCGCCTCGCTACATCCAGGACAAGATATCGAACGCGCTGGTGAGCGAGGACGCGGAATGCTGCATCAACCCGTTCATGGTGCTGAACGAGCTCGAAAGCGGGCTCGCCCATCATTCCCTGATCACTTCGGAGGATCAAAGGAAGAAGTACCGGGAGCTTCTGAGCCTTGTCAAGGAGGAGTACGAGGACGTCGTGAAGAACGAGGTACAGCGGGCGATATCCGCGGACGAAGAGGCGATACGCAAGCTGTGCGGAAACTACGTGGACAACATCAAGGCGTACACGCAGAAGGAGAAGGTCAAGAACAAGTACACCGGCGAGGACGAGGAGCCTGACGAGAGGTTGATGCGTTCGATCGAGGAGAAGATCGGCATCCCGGAGAACCGCAAGGACGATTTCCGCAGGGAGATCATGAACTACATCGGGGCGCTGGCCGTCGAAGGCAAGACGTTCGACTACAAGACTAACGCCAGGCTCCAGAAGGCGCTGGAACTCAAGCTGTTCGAGGACCAGAAGGACTCCATAAAGATAACCAACTTGGTATCCAGCGTGATCGACAAGGATACCCAGGAGAAGATCGACGTCGTCAAGCAGAGATTGATCCGCAACTACGGTTACTGTGACATTTGCGCCACCGACGTCCTGAACTTTGTCGCCAGCATTTTCGCGCGGGGGGACGTGAAGGAAGCATAAGGAGGCGCCGCCATGGTGCAGCGCATCGAACAGGATCTGCGTCGCTTTCGACAAATCGTGAGGGGCGTCGTCAAGAAGGATCTCAAGAAGTTCATGGTGACGGGCGAGCTGTTGGGCAAGAAGGGAAAGGACCTCGTAAGCATCCCGATCCGCCAGATCGAGCTCCCCAAGTTCCGCTACGAGACCAGAAAGCTGGGTGGTGTAGGGCAGGGAGACGGCGAGGAAGGCACCCCGATAGCGCCCGCCGACGGGGATGGTGGGGAAGGCCGGGCGGGGGAGAGCCCCGGTGAACACATCGTCGAAGTCGATATCTCGATCGACGAGCTCGCTCAGATCCTCGGTGAAGAGCTCGAACTCCCGCGAATCCAGCCGAAGAACAAGAGCAGCATCGTATCCGAGAAGGCCAAGTACACTTCGATAAGGCGGCACGGACCCGAGTCGCTGAGGCATTTCAAGAGGACGTTCCGGGCGGCCTTGAAGCGCCAGCTGGCCTTGGGAACCTACGACGAGAAATCACCGATGGTCATTCCCGTCAAGGAGGATCGAAGGTACAGGTCCTGGAAGACGGTCGAGGTGCCGGAAACGAACGCCGTGATCTTCTATCTCATGGACGTCTCGGGGTCCATGGGGGACGAGCAGAAAGAGATCGTGAGAATGGAGTCCTTCTGGATCCATACCTGGCTGAATCACCAGTACAAGGGGATAGAGTCCCGCTACATAATCCATGACGCCACCGCAAAAGAGGTCGACGAGGAGACATTCTTCCGCACCCGGGAAAGCGGCGGCACGAAGATCTCCAGCGCCTATGCGCTCTGCGCGGAACTAATGAAGAAGGAGTTTCCTCCCTCCGACTGGAATATCTACGTTTTTCACTTCTCGGACGGGGACAACTGGGGAGGAGGGGACACGGAGGTTTGCATCGAGATCCTGAAGGATCAATTGTTGCCGAACGTGAATCTCTTCTGCTACGGGCAGGTCGCCAGCCCGTACGGGAGCGGAGCTTTCAAGAACGATCTCGGCAAGGCGTTACCCGATGCGGAGAACCTGGTCATCTCGGTGATAAACGGCCGCGACGACATATACCGCTCCATAAAGGACTTTCTCGGGAAGGGACGCTGATGCGAAAAGAACGACTGGCGGAACTGATCAAACGAATTGAGGGGTATGCGCGTGGATACGGTCTCGATTTCTTTCCCGTGGTCTTCGAACTCCTGGATTTCAAGGGGATGAACGAAGTCGCCGCGTACGGGGGATTTCCCGTGCGTTGTTCACATTGGCGTTTCGGGATGCAGTACGAGCACCTGGAGAAAAGCTATCGTTACGGCTTGCACAAAATCTACGAGATGGTAATCAATAACAACCCATGCTATGCATACCTGCTGAACTCGAACAATCTGGTGGATCAGAAGATCGTGGTCGCTCACGTTTTCGCTCATTGCGACTTCTTCAAGAACAACGCCTATTTCAAGGGGACGAACCGCAAGATGGTGGACGAGATGGCCAATCACGGCATGAGGATTCGCAAGTACGCCTCGAAGTACGGGTTCGAAGATGTGGAGAACTTCCTCGATATATGTTTCTCGCTCGAGAACCTCATCGATCCCAATGCTTCGGTCGTCGAGTCGGCTCCCAAGGACTCGGACGAGGAAGTCTCGACCGAGGAGGCACTGCGCGTGCCGCGCCTCAAGAGCAAGCCTTACATGGAGAAATTCATAAACCCGCCCGAATACCTGGAGCGGCGGCGCAAGGCGATCGAGGAGTCGCTGCGCAAGCGCAAGGATTTCCCCGAGAGGCCGGAAAAAGACATTCTGCTCTTTCTCATAAAGTACGCTCCGCTGCACAACTGGCAGAGGGACATACTGTCCATGATCCGCGAGGAAAGCTATTATTTCGTTCCCCAGGCCCAGACGAAGATAATGAACGAAGGATGGGCGACGTACTGGCATGCAAAGATAATGACCGAGAAGTCCCTGGACGATTCGGAACTGATCGACTACGCCGATCACCATTCCGGGACACTCGGAGGGCAACCCGGGGTGATCAATCCGTACAAGCTTGGCTACGAGCTCTTCAGGGACATAGAATATCGTTGGAACACGGGGCGCTTCGGCAAGGAGTACGAGGAATGCGAAGACCTCCGTGAGAAGTTGAACTGGCACCGGGACGTAGGGCTGGGGAGAGAGAAGATATTCCAGGTCAGAGCCATCTACAACGATATGAATTTCATCGACGATTTTCTCACGGAGGAATTCTGCCGTGAGCACAAGTTGTTCTCGTACCGCCTGAATCCCAAGACCGGCTACTACGAGATAGACGGGCGGAGCCCGGCCAAGATCAAGGAGAAACTGCTCTTCTCGCTCACCAACTTGGGGTATCCATACATAACGGTGGTCGACGGCAATTACCAGAATCGCGGAGAGCTGTACCTGAAGCACAGATACGATGGCGTCGAACTCCGGCTCGATCATGCAAGGGCGACCATAGAGAACATCTACAAGCTCTGGAACCGTCCGGTCCATCTCCAGACCGTGATCGGGGACGCTCACACGCTCCTCTCGTTCGGCCCGCACGGTTACAGGGAGCAGGCGATGGGAGAGCAGAGCGCGGCTTGAGAAAATCCCCGCAGCCCGAAGGCTCGGAAGCCGGAAAGCGATGTCTCCACCCGAAGTCACTCCGCTTCAACTCGCGTTATTCGCGGGAAATACGTCTTTACAACAAGAATCGGCCTGCTAATCTTCTTCGCTGAGCGCTGTGAAGAATTGTTCACACCGGTACCGTTCGATGGAGAGGTGCATGCGCGACGGCTTCCATAGAGGGACGAGTTGTTTCCTCGTTCTTGGCGCCTTCAGCCTGGTCGGCCAAACCGTGCTCTTCCGCGAACTCTATGTTCTCTTCGCGGGAAACGAGCTCGTCCTGGGAGTGATGTTGTCCTCCTGGATGATATGGGTGAGTGCGGGGTCGGGCGCCTCCGGGCGGCGTGTGGGTCCGCGACGGTCGGGATCGTTCGGCGCACTGCTCGTACTCGGCGCGTTGTTGCTCTTGGGATCGGTCGCAGCCTTGAGGCTCGCGAGTCCACTCGTCGTCCAGGTGCAGGGTGAAATCGCCGGATTCCGAAGAATGGCCCTGGTATGCTTCGTTGCGACCATGCCGTGTGGCATCCTGGCGGGATACTTGTTCGGCCTCGGCTCGGAGATGAGCCGCGCAGGCGGCATGCCTTCGCATCTTGCCGGTTCCCGGGTCTACACGTGGGAAGCCATGGGAAGCGGCGTGACCGGGCTTCTTCTCGGTTACTTCGTGTTGAGCGCCTTGGGTTCGCTGCGCACCGCCGTCCTTTTTCTGGTTCTCACCGCGAGCCTCGCTTTTGCGCTGGGAGCGGGTAAGCGAATGCGCAGAACGACCGTTGCGGCGCTCGCTCTGCTTCCCGTTCTCGCCTTCACCGTCTCGATGCATCTCCAGGACAAGTTGGATCGCGCGCTGGAATCCGCCAGGTTGCCCGGCTACGAGCTCGTGGGATCCACGGAGAGCCCGTACGGGCGAACGGATCTGGCCGTGCGGGAGGGACAGAAGACGCTCTTCTACAATGGCACGGTGAAAGCCGTGAAACCTGACCGCGCAACGGCGGAGGAAAAGATTCACCTGCCGATCCTGGCCCACGGCGGCCCCTCCAGGATCCTCCTCCTGGGCGGCGCCGAGGGCGACGCCTTGGACGAATTGGCCAGACATGAGCCCGACGAGGTCGTGTACGTGGAACTGGACGGCAGAGCCATGGGCCTCGCCGTCTCGGGGGGGCTCTTGAAGATTCGTCCATGGATCCGCGTGGTCACCGGAGACCCGCGGGCCTTCCTGGCGAGCACGAAGGATTCCTACGACTTGATCATAGTGGGAATGGGAGAACCGCTGAGTCTGCAGCTCAACAGATTCTATACGGTCGAGTTCTTCAAGTCGGCGGCATCAAGGCTCCGCAACAGCGGTGTCCTGGCGCTGAATCTCCCGGGTTCGGAAAACTATCTCGCGCCGGCCAAGAAGAGGTTCCTGGCGTCCATATTGAGTGCGCTCGAAGAGGTTTTTCCCTCGGTGCTCGTTCTGCTCGGGGGGAGAGTGCACATGATCGCCTTCAAGAAGAGCGAGTCGGCCGTGACCGCGGAAGAGATCGTCAGCCGGCTGGAGAAGAGCGGGCTTGAGCTCTACTACCTCATGCCTCTGACTCTCCGGTTCCGCTTCTCGGAGACGAGGATGGAGGAGGCTGCGGGTCTATTCAACTTGGAAAGAGAGGTGGCGGTCAACCGCGATTTCAATTTTTCCGGGTACCTGTACGACCTCTTGCAATGGAATTCGCGCTTGAAACTCGGGCTTCCCGACTCGGCGAGCCGGCTCGTCGGCAGGAGGGGGTGGGTCTTCGCCTCGGCGCTGGCGGGGCTGGCCTTGTTGTACCTGCTTGCGATGATAGTTGCCCCGGGGAGCCGCGCCGGCCGGACCGCCCTGTCTTCGATAACCATCGTCGGGATGACGGCGATGGGAGGGGACCTGGCGATCATCACGGCCTTCCAGGTGGTGTGCGGTTCGATGTATAGATGGCTGGCTGCATTGTCCGGGTTGTTCATGGCCGGGGCCGCCTTAGGCTGCGCGGCGGCGGTCCGGTCGGGAGAAGATTCCCGGCGAAACGCCGCAGCCTCGGGTCGGGAGGATGGTGGGTCGGGGATCCCGTATGACGGCGCAGTGGGAAGCTCCTTGGCCAAGGTACATATCGGTATGGGAGCGGTTCTGGTCTCGGTCGTTTTGTTCCTGGAGGCGTATGAGCGGGGTTGGCTTGCGGTGACATTCATGCAAGCGGCGTTCGGGCTGCTCTCGCTCGGTCTGGGGACGGCCGCAGGCGCCGGCTACCTCGTGGCCTGCCGTCTTGCCGGCGATTCGCCGGGAATCGCGGCACGGGTATACGCCTTCGATCTCATTGGTGGATTCCTGGGCGCGTCCCTGTTCGCAGCGATCATCCTGCCCATGTCCGGGATGTACTATGCAATCCTGCTCCTGGCGATGCTGAACGGCCTGGCCGCCGCATGTCATTTTCTGCCCGCGTCCTTCTCTTTCTCGCCGAAAACGACCGCGGAGAAGGCGTAGATCTTCGTGTCCGGCTTCTTCCATGCCCCGGCGGGCAGCATCGCCTTGCGGCAGGTCTGGGCGAGAAACTGTTCCCGGTTCCAGTGATACTCGGTGGCCACCTGGGGGAGCAGGAGGCCGCGGTTGAATCCCCGCTCGATGACTAGACCGTCTCTGCCGACCACTATTTCATCGGGGTCGCTGACCTGGTGAAGGGGAGAGAGCACGGAGATCTCGATGGATATTCCGGCGAATTCTTCCCTGCGCAGGGGAGGGAAACGGGGATCGTTGAATGCAGCCGCGAGCGCCATCTCTTCTATGGTCTCCCTGAGCGGTTTTATCGCCTCGATGTAGCCGATGCATCCCCTCAGCGCTCCGCCCGTCTTCAAGGTCACGAAAGCCCCCGCTTTTCGTTCCAGGATGGGCGTGGAGAGACGTTCCGGCGCTTTTCTTTCGATGCCCAGTTTTTTCGCTATGGTGTAGCGGGCGAGATCGAGGAGGTATCTCTTCTCATTGTCTCCGAGGGTGAAGTCGTTCTTCCCGGAGGCTTCGTTCTTTTCGCGCTTCTTCGCCTCGCCGGACGAGTAGAATACTGCGGAGGCATATCCTACGACGCTGCTCCTGTCGCCGGTCACGTCGCCGGAATTCGCCGCGTGCAGGATCCTGCACCTGTCCGCTCCCGCCTCCTTGGCGGCTATCATCGCCGCGACCACCGGCCCACCGCCGCACGCTTCGTAGTCTTTTCGCAAGCCTTCGAGCAGGGCGCGTGGATCCATCTTTTCGAGCATGTTGCAGAAGCGGGCATCGAGCTTGCGGGCTTCGTCATAGGAGTGAAAGTGGGACAGATCGGAACTCGCCACCACCACTACTCCCGGATCCTCGAGAAGCGGTGCGATTGCTCGACCCAGGGCTTCGCATATGTCCCACGTCTGATCGCCCATGACGATGGGAACGATGGTGAAATCTCCGAGAACCATCTGCAGGAAAGGGATCTGGACCTCCAGCGCGTGCTCCTGCCTGGACAGGTGTTCCTGCAGGTGACCGCTGGGTGAAGCCTTGACGAGATCACCGTCCACTATTTTTTCGGCCATGGCGCGATCCACGGGCACCGTGCCGAGAGGAGTCTCGTACCCTGCTCCCGTGAAGACGGATGCGAAAGGGAAGTACTCTACGTGGGACGGGCTTATGACGATCACTTTCGTAATGGGCTTTCCTTCGAGGAGCTTGTACGAATACGCGGCTACCTGGCCCGAATAGACGTATCCCGCGTGCGGCGAGACTATACCGTATATCCTGCCTTCCGGGGCCTCCTCCTCGACCCGGGACAGGTAATCCCCTATCTGGGATCTTATCGCACCGGCGGACGCGGGATAGAAAGCTCCCGCCACGGCCGGTTTTCTTACAGTCGCACTCATCCGATCGGTCACTGATTCCACCTCCCTCGTCGAGGCTGTCGTCGTGCACGCAAGCAAAGCCAAGCCCGCCACGAAGATCCAGGCTCGATTATCATGAACTCTTCTCATCGCTTTCCCAAACGCCCGGTATCGTTTCATTGCATTTGGAACATCTACCGTTCTCGAGCGCCTTGACCTCGACTCTATACATCTTTCTGTGTATGAGCAAGGCCCCGCATGCGGGACAGTACGTGTTCTCTCCTTCATGCCCTGGGACGTTGCCGATGTAAACGAACTTGCCGCCCGCATCCATGTAGATGTCTCTTGCCCGCTCGAGCGTGGCGACGGCGGTCGGGGGCAGGTTCTTCAGCCTGTACTGAGGATAGAAGCGCGAAAAGTGGACCGGGACGTCCGGTCCCAGGTTTTCGATGCACCACCGGGCCAGATCCTTGAACTCGTCGTCGCCGTCGTTCAGGGTGGGGACGACGAGATAGACGATCTCGTACCAGATGGATGATGCGGCCAGAAGTTCGAGCGTCTCCAGCACCGGCTTGAGCTCGCCCTCGCAGGTTTCCTTGTAGTACTTTTCCCTGAATGATTTCAAGTCTATCTTTACGGCGTCGAGGACCTTCAAGAGATCCTGCATCGGCTTCTTCTGTATGTAGCCGTTGCTGATCATGACGTTCCTTATGCCGTGCTTGCGCGCCTCGACCGCGATGTCGTGCATGTACTCGGCGAATACCACCGGCTCGGCGTAGGTATAGGCGATGGTGGGCACCTTGTATCGGACGCATGAAGCGACGAATTCGACGGGATCCAGTTCGTAGTACCTGGACTGCTCAGGCCGGCTCTGGGAGATCTCCCAGTTTTGGCAGAACTTGCAGTTGACGTTGCAACCGACCGTGGCGGTCGAAAACGCGGTGGTACCAGGATGAAAATGAAAGAGAGGCTTCTTTTCTATGGGGTCCACGTGGATCGTGCAGGGACGGCCGTAAACCAGGCTGTGGTACTTGCCGCCGTGATTCTCTCTCACGCCGCAGTATCCCCGCTCGAGGTCGCCGACTTCACACTCGCGCGGACATAGCTTGCACTTCACCTTCTTGCCTTCGAGCTTCTCGTAGTAGCGTGCTTCGAATGATTCATCGGATGCCCGGCTCGGAAGCACGCCGGCCGCCACGGCCAGGCACGAGGTGGAACAAAGCTTGAGAAAACTTCTTCGATCCAAGGGTGACATGTGCTGAGATCATCTCCTGAGACGGTCCTCGACCGGCGTCAGACTTCTTCGCGCACGAGCTCTATCTTGTCGTCGGATGCGTTCCCCATGCCGTATCTCTCGGCCGCGTAGAAGATATAGCGGGGATACCTTTTTTCCTCCTCGAGAGACGGCATTCCGGCTTGCTCACGCATCTTTTCTATCATCCTGAAGCCCACGTAGTCCAGAGCCACCGGGTCATCGGCCACGAGGATGGAGCCGTCCGCCCGATTCCAGCGCGGGGCGAGGGCGGGACCGCCGTGGTACTGGACCCTGATTCCGTCGCAGACTACGAGTCTTTCCTTCTTCCTTATTATATCCATTGCGTTGAGATCGGCAATATACGGCGTGCCGCCGTCGGGATGGTACTTGTTCGGATTGTGAATCGCACCGAAGTAATTCTTGAGAGCTATGGAAACCCCCGTTATCCCGTGATCCTTCAAAACGGGGACGTTTATGATCGCCGAGCACATCTTGGTCAGAATGGAGCTGACCAGACTTCCCACGGAACCGTTCTCGTAGAGGTCTTCGCTGAATCCGACCTGATCCGTGCCGAAACAGCGGTAGAGATCGCTGCGTGAACCCGGGCGGAAGCCGGCCTTGCCGAGGTCTTGGTCACTGCGGTCCCACACGATTATCTCTTTCTTCTTTATCCCTATTTCATGGAGCGACGAGGCGATCGCATCGACGAGAGGGGGGTGCGACGAAAGGCCTCTTCCCGCCAGGCAGTTGACCTTGATGCCGATGGTATCGTGCGGAGAAAAGAGGCTCGACCAGGCTTCTCTCGCGTCCTCCCGGTCGGTGAGGAGACAGACCGCACGGTCGACCATCTTCTTGAGCGAGATCGAATCGGCCCGGCCGCCCTTCGCCATGGCCCGGTTCCTTATGCGGACCACTTTGCTGGGCCCGGCGGAGGCTTCCGCGACGAATGGAAGCCACTCGAGGGCGAACGCGGAAGCGGCGGCAAGACGTATGAAGGTGCGCCGATTCATGGAACTCTTTCCGGAAGGATGTACTCTCGATCCCAGATGGAAGAGCTTTCTTGGAAGATAACAGAACCTCGTGGAAGCCTCAAGGAATATGCCTCCCTGGGGCGGGCTGCGACGCCGCTATCGCCTTCGGGGGACCGGCGGGGCGGTTCATTCACTCCTTATGCTCTTGAAGCTCTTCCAGATCTGATCGATCATCTGTACGTCTGCAAGGGCGAGGAGACGGGAAGACGTGCTCGTCACGTAGCGTTCTTTGCCGCTCCGATCGAGTTCGCCTGCGACGAATTCATCGATCAACTTGCCTTCGTGGTCGTAGAGTGAGATCCTGCAGGAGGGTTTTTCCATCCCGTAACCCTTGGCCGACGCGAAATGTTCATCGACGACCTCGCCGAACTTCAGATTCTCGAGTTTCGTCAGGAAAGTGCTCACCTTGTATTGCCTGATAGTGCCCATTGCAGGGTTGGGGAAAGCCCAGTCCTTGCCCGCCTTTTCGATCTCCGACGTCGTATCGGGCAGCGCTATCACTATTTTTGCGAGGTCGTTGCGGTTGAATGCGAGCAGTTTCTTGAGCCTGAGATCGTCGACGGTCTTGTCGAACACCTCCATGATGTTGTCGTCGGGACTGACGATGCGATCGTTGCTCTCGCGCTTGACGTAGCATTTGCCCTGTTTCCCGCCGGCGCACAGCAGGGCTTTCCTGGCCATGTCGTCTCCCGTCCAGATCGTGAGTTTGTGTTCCCGCCCATGGGAGTATTTCTCGAAGTCCTTGGGATCGTCGGAGACGAAGTCGGTGACCCGGAGGGCTTTCATCTTGCGAAGGATGCTCTGGATGCCGTAAGAGTCCCCCTTGATCGTGTCCTTCCCGACTATCGTGAACCAGTCGGCGCCGGGGCGTTTCATCCACGTCATGGTCTTGCCGTCCCGGCTGATCGCAAGTTTTCTAACGTCGTTGATATCGAAGTCGATGACCCTCTTGTCCCGGAAATCCGAGACTCCCTTGACGGCGTAACGTCTTATCGTGGCCGGTAGAAGGAGGATCTCGCGCGAAGTGTCCAGCCGGGCGTAGAAATGGGACTTCGTGAGGTTGTGATTTCCGACGGCGAGGGTCAGGGTCGTATCCTTGCCGGAAGTTTGAAGTTTGACTACGGCGGCGGGTTTGTCCAGGCCGACGTCAGCCGGAGAAACCTCTCCCGGCTCGAGCCTCCTCTCGATCTCGGCGTCCGCGATCGAATTTATGAGGACGTTGATGTTCACCTTGTCCGCCCTGTCCTCCAGGGGGGCCAGCATTCTCCACTCCTCGCCCTCCTTGGCGAAGCGCAGGCGCTCACCACCGGCGTGCTCGATCGAAAGGAACTTCACACTCTTCTTGTCGATGGTGGTTAGTTTCTTCGATAGTTCTTCAGCGCGTTCCTTCTTCTCGTATCTCGGTTGTTCCACGGCGAAGAAGTAGACGGCCGCCAGGACCGCTATCACGAACAAGATCAATGTGCCACGAAACCGCATTTTCAATCCTCCAGCCGATGAATCGGCGCCGAGCCCTCACCCCGTCGGTCCCTCCACTGCAAAGCGGAAGCCCGATGCATCAACCCTTCTTCCTCTTTCTCACGAACAGGGAGGTTCCGAGAGTAAGTATCGATACCGGGATGAGGACCACGCACAGGAGAAAAACGAAACGCCCCTGCTTGGCGGTCAGGAATACGCGATCTCCTAGACTTTGCTTTGGCCTGATGGAGATCAGGTCCTTCTCCTCCGCCAGGTAGTTGACCGCGTTGAGGAAGAAGTCGCCGTTGCCCGATACCCTGAAGGAGCTGTTGGCCGCGAAATCCGAGTCACCGAAGACGACTATCTTGCTTTGCGCCGTGCTCGGAGCGGGAGCGGGTAGATTCCCGCCTGGGGGAAGTTTCTTGCTCGAGATAACCGCTATGGAGACCGGAGCGGGGACGTCGTCCTCGTCACGCGAGGCCTTGCCCTGTTTGAAATTCTCGAGATCGAACTCGCCCCAGGCCGATCTTCCCGTCTGGGCGATGTATTTGAGTTCCAGAGTCTCGGGATGGTCCTCCTTTATCCTGACGGACCGCGCGAGAGGGAAGAAAGTGGCGACGTTGAACCCCTTGGTTATCTCGTGCTCGGGATACTGGGTGACGACCGGCACAGTGTAATTCGCTCCGAAGATGCGGCTGATGGGGTCTATGATGATGTCGTTGTCCAGCAAGATGCCGTACTCGGAAACGAGCTTTTCGAGGTTGGGCAACGAGACCTGCGGGTCGATCATGAAAACGGCGTTGCGCCCCTTGTTGAGGTAACGCTTGAGCTTTTCGATCTCGACTTCGAAGAGATCCTTGGTGGGCCCGGCGGCTATGACTATGTACGCGTCGTCCGGTATGGAGTCCACTTCGAACAGCGACAGTTTCTTGACTAGGTATCCGTCCTTCTCGATCGCCTCCTTGGCGATCGCCAGCCCGCCTTGCTCCTTGTCGTTCGGATCCTTCTCGCCGTGCCCCTGAAGGAAGTACACCGCCTTGGTGAGATCCCTCGTCACCTTGAGGATCGCGTTGGTGAGGCTCTCTTCGGTGAGTTCCGTTATCAGTTCCTTCTTTTCTCCGCATTCGACGACCGCGGTGTTGTAGTTGGTCACTCCCATTTCCTTCGCCCTCTGGGGCTTGTGGTCGGGATCTATGAACTCGTAGCGCACGTGCGGAGATTCATGGGCGTATTGATCTATGAGATCCTCCGCCTTTCTCTTCTCCCCGGAGCCCTTCTTGTAGAACCCGTATATGTTCACTTCCTTCTTGAGCGATTTGAGCAGCTTGTGCGTCTGACTCGCCAGGCTGAAGCGGGAGTTGCGGGTGAGGTCGAAACGCGCGTTGTGGCGCGTCGACAAGGTCTGGATTATCGCCAGCACCGCGATGAAAAGGATTATCATCACCATCATGTTGGCCCCGTAGCGCGAAGAGCGCTTGCGGGCGAGAACCATGAGGGAATCCAGGTTGAGAACGATGAAAACGATCATGAGGACGCCGCCGGCCGCCAGGCTGCCCCACATCAGACCGCGGTTCGACGCGTTTATCCCGTAGAGAATCGCTCCGAAAAGAACGAGAACCAATCCGAGAACGCCGAGGATCTGTGATACTTGGCTCTTTTTCATCTCCTAGCTCCTCCACCTATTCGATTCGAGAACCCTCGAGGAAAGAAAGAGAAAGAACAAAGTGAAGTTGCAGTAATAGACTATGTCGTTCGTGTCGATTATGCCCTTCGTGAAGTTGTCGAGATGCTCGAGGATGGAGAGCTGGCTCACGACCTTGGCCATGCCCGGCGAAACGAACGGGGTCACCCAGCCGATGATGAGGAAGAAGAGGCCGACGCCGAACGTGAGCGTTCCCGCGACGATCTGGTTCTCTCCCAGCGAGGAAAAGAAGAGTCCCATGGCGATGAAAGACATCCCGAGAAGGAGCAGTCCCAGGTATCCGCTGAGAATCGGACCCCATTCGGGCGTGGCGTATTTCTCGAGGAGCAGGGGATAGACGAACGTCAACGCCAGCATCGTCGCGAAGACGGTGACGGTCGCGAAGTACTTGCCGAGAAGCGCATCCCAGTCGGAAATGGGATAAGTGAACAGCAACTCGGCCGTTCCGCTCTTCCTCTCCTCCGCGAGCAATCTCATCGTGAGAAGCGGCATGACGAGGAGTAATACGATGCTGATGTTGCCGAAGAGCGGCTGGAGAACGCCTTCCGTAAGGCTCAATTGTCTGGCGAGGTACGGGTTCTGCATCGCCTGCATGGATATCAAGTTGAAATAGGCGAGCAGGTTGTAGAAAAAGTAGCCTGCTATAAAGAGGAAGATGGCGATCACGACGTACGCGATTATGGAGTTGAAGAAGAACGTCAACTCCCGCCTGTAAATGGCCAGAAGTTTCGACATCACTCTTCCTCCTCTGTAACGAGCTGAACGAAGATGTCTTCGAGGCTCAAGTCCAACGTATTCAATCCGAGCAAGCCGAAGCCCTCGCCCACGAGGTGCCGCGAGACGTCTTCCCTTATGTCCTTGTTGTCCTTCGATTCTATCCTGAAGCTCGCGAGATCTTTCTCGTCGGTCTGCACGCGCGTGACGGACTTCACGTAGGGGAGGGCGGAAAGGGTCCGCTCCGCCCCATCGGTGTCCCCGCGGACGAGGACGTCGAAGACCATCGATTTGCGGAGATGGTACTTCAGGTTCTCCGGGGTGTCGTGCGTTATCAGCTTGCCCTTGTTGATGATGATCACCCTCTGGCAGACGAGGCTCACCTCGGGAAGTATGTGCGTGCTCAGGATGATGGTTCTCTTGCCGGAGAGGTTTTTTATCAGTTCACGTATCTCGATTATCTGCTTGGGATCGAGCCCCACGGTGGGTTCGTCGAGGATGAGGACCTCCGGGTCGTTCACGAGGGCCTGGGCTATGCCGACGCGCTGCCTGTATCCTTTCGACAGCTTGCCGATCGTGCGGCCGCGAACGTCGTAGATGCCGCATTCCTCCATGATCTGTCCGACGCGGCGGGTCCTTTCGCTTTTCGGCATGCCCTTGAGCTGGGCTACGAAATCGAGATACTTGGCGACGGGAAGATCGGTGTAGATTGGCACGTTCTCGGGCACGTATCCAATCCTTCTCCTCACTTCCATGGAGTCGTCGAGGATGTCGTAACCCGCGACCCTGGCCGAGCCGCTGGAGGGGGGAAGGTAGCATGTGAGAATGCGCATCGTGGTGGTCTTGCCGGCGCCGTTCGGTCCCAGGAAGCCCAGGATCTCTCCTCTCTCCGCGCTGAAGGTCACGTCCAGAATCGCCGCTCGATCACCGTAGTACTTGGTTAGACCTTGAACTTCGATCACACCGTACCTCCGCTGGAACGATCGAATCTCGCTTTTTGCTGTTGCTCACAGGATTAGTAGCCAGACAAAGCTCGAGCGAGCTAGGAAGATACATCCCGAATCCACGGGGTGTCAATAACATTCCTCTTCTACAAACTGGTCTGGAAATAGTTCCATTTTTTTCTTAATATGATCCAGGCGCGGCCGGGGTGGCGGGTCGCCGGAAGATAAAGGGACGCCTCGAGGAGAGGTTCGAGCATGCAGATAAAATTCGAGAGATCGGCCATAAGAAAAGGCTTGAGGGTATTCTTCGGACTCAGCATAGCCTCCATCGCGGTCGTCTTCATCTTCACCAGTTCCAAGGAAACCTTGTCCGCGCTCAAGCGGGTGGAACCGCTGTATCTTCTCCTCGCCGTCCTCGTGATGAACGGGGACTGGTTCGGAGCGGGGTTGCGGTTGTTCATTCTTTCGCGGAGGAGGACGAAGAAGATCGGATACGTCGCATGCCTCAAGGCGGCCCTGGCGAATACTTTCATGGGCGCCGTCACCCCGTCGCAGACGGGAGGAGGGCCCGCCCAGATATACGTCCTGTACAAGGAGGGGATGCCGGTCGTGGAAGCGATGTCCATATCGTTGATGACTTTTCTTACGACGGTGGTCTTCCTCGTACTGTCCACCGGGACGATAATTCTCCTCAACCTGGATTCTTCACTGTCCAACCAGACATTGCGTTTCCTATTCCGCTACGGCGTGAGTCTCTTTCTCATCATCGGCGTCCTGGTCATCGTCTTCATAGCCAAGCCGGACCTCTTGCGCAGGGTAATGACCCTTTTCTTCAACTTTCTATCCAAGTTCCGCAAGAAGCATTTCCTGAGACCGGGAGGCAAGGCGAACGAGATCATAGACGCGGTGGATCGCTGCCACAAGATAATGGTCTTCTATTTCACTCGTGCCTGGCCCGCGATGATCGTCGCCGTTCTCATAACCGGAGCCATCTTTTTCGTGAAATTCTTCACCGCGTTCCTCATCGTCAAGGGCCTCGGAGTCGAAGCCAGCGTGTGGGAAGTGATATCGATCCAGATTCTCATAACGCTGGCCACTTATTTCTGCCCGACGCCGGGAGCGACGGGCGCCGCGGAGCTCGGCTCCGCCGTCTTGATGGCGAGCATAGTACCGGTCGAGTTGATCATGCTCTACGTCGTCCTCTGGCGGGCGATAGTGGCCTACACGGCCGTTATCCTGGGAGCCGGGGTGGTGATGCGTTCCATGGGCAAGGAGGCGGTATCGCTGGAAGCCGGCGAACTGAATGTTCCTGAAAAAGAAATTGCATTGACCGAAAAGGGGGCGTAACATTTGACGTCCTCTCCCGTATGATCTGTATAATCCCGGGTGGAACGATTCAACGATCTGGAGGAAAAATTGAAGACGATGCGGATAACGATCCTTGCGCTCGTGTTTGCGGCGGCGGGCGCCGCGGCCCCAAGAGCGCAGGGGATCAATTCGGCGCTGCTCCGCTCGCTCCTGTTGCCGGGGGCGGGGCAGGCCCATGAAGGCCATTATACCAAGGCCGCGCTGTTCGCCGCGGGCGGCGTCCTGTCCGGCGCAGGCGTTTTCATCTCACAGATCCATTACAATCGTGCGGTCGAGAAGTACGAAAACAACAAGAGTGATTACCTGGCGCTCGGGGAGAGAGTTCGAAGCGGGGAACTGGTCAACTATGGGGACATCCAGGAAACGTACGCGGCGATGGAAAAGGCTTTCAATCAGGCCGAGACACGTTACAAGTGGAGAAACATATTCCTGGGCGCCCTCATAGGGAATTACGTTCTCAACGTGATCGATATTCTCATGAGCGAACCGGCGGTGGACAAGGGCGAAGCCCTCAGCATAGACGCCCGCAGCGGCGGGTTCATGCTGATAAAGACCATCAGTTTCTAGGGGGAAGGAAGCGATGAAGAGAATAGCCTTGATCATAGTGCTGGCGGCAATCCTGGGATGCGCCAAACACAAGGATTTTCCGTCCCCGCTGGACGTGAAAGCTCCTCCCACCCCTACCAATTTCACGGTGACGATGGACAGCTTGGGCACATACTACCTCGACTGGGAGGTAGTCGATTCATCGTCGGTCGCCTATTATCAGATCTACACGTTCGACGCTTTCGCGGGCTTGAGCGCGTTCGATACGACATCGGTCTCGAGTTACCAGGCGAGTTTCGGGCTTTTCAAGATCGTCGGGATCGTCTGGGGGGTTTCCGCCGTGACCGTGGACAACATCGAGAGCGTCATCGTCTACGGGTCCGCCCCCGGCTCGTGAGATCCGCTTCCCATTTACCTGCCGCTCATGATGCATCCGGTGAAATGCATAGGGCATTTCTCGCCCGATCGGACGCCCTGCACTCATGCCGGCGCAAGTCTTGTTACGTATTGTATCCCAGCTGGTTATAAGCATATCTTATAGTAACGCGTTAAGGCCATGTTCGCCCGGGAGGTGGTACGATACCTGCATGTGATCAGAGCCGGGGTGCTTTGTAGCCCGGGCACATGGAAAGGCGATTCATGAGCAAGAAAGCGGAAGACGTATCCATATACGCGAAGAAATACTACCGAGTGGTCCTCGAAGAGATCGACCGTAACAAGGAGACCGTGGAGAGTTTTGCGATCAAGATGTCGATGCGGCTCAATACGCCTTTGCCGCGAGTACGTTCGATGCTGAAGCGGATTCCTTGCACCGTGAAATCGGGCCTCACCATAACCCAGGCGAACAAGCTGTTCGCGGTCTTGGAAGACTTGGGCGCGAAGGCGTCGGTGGATTCCTATTTTCTCACTCCGGGACAGGATCCGAGGAAGACCGGGGGACTCTGCCGTGGGGAAATGGAGATAGGAAGGGGAAACCTCAAGAAGGGAAAGACGAAGACTTGTCCGAGCTGCGGATGGGAGGAAGACGAGGAGGCCGAGTATTGCTCCATCTGCCTGGAAAGCTTCAAGAAGAAGGAGAATTCTCAGGAGAGCCTTCCGGAGGAGAACCCCGGGATCAATCCTCTCCTGGCGGAGCGCCGCCCCGTATTGAGAAGCGGTTCGATCCTCAAGCCGCGGTGGATGCTGTTAGCCGGGGTCGTCCTGTTTCTGATCCTCCTCTTCGTCCTCAAAAAGTGATATCTGTTCGTTGCGCCCCGATTCTCTTGTACAGTCCCCCGCACTGCATGCCTGGAGTCTTGCATAAGTGGCCGCCAATGTGTCCGGCACGCTGACTTTTCGCCCGCTGAGCGCTGCTTTCATCTCGAGAGCGTTGGCCGCGGCCTGCCCGCGGAAGTGGTTGTTCATGATGACGAAAGTTCTCTCGACGCACTTCGCCGCTTCTTTGATTTTTCTACTCCATTCTTCCAACTCCGTGCGGGAGTACAAATAGTCGTAGCGCGAATCCCGGTTCGCGTCCGGGCTGAACCATTCGGCGGAGTTGCGTCCGTGGAAGCGGAAATAAGCGCCGGATGGTCCGGCGAAGTGCGTGCCCGGACCGAAGGAGTTTCCTATCACGGGCTGGTCGATGCCGCACAATGTGATGCCGAGCCGGGATATGAAATCGACGGCCTCTTTCCTGCTCCAACTCCCATGCCTCACTTCGACGGCCAGGGGGAATGGTTTCATCGTTCTCGCGAGCAACTCGATCCGGCGCCTCGATTCCGGGGTATCCTTGAACGACCAGGGGAACTGAGCGAGAACGAAACCAAGCTTGCCTTCCTCCAGAATGGGGGTCACGGAGGACTTGAACTCGTCGACCACTGATGGGGCGAGATCCGTCTTGAGGTGCGTGATATCCCTGTGGGCCTTGACCGTGAACAGGAAATCGGGGTTGAACGCCGTTCTTTTCGCCCAGTTTTTCGAAGTAGATATGGATGGAATCCTGTAGAATGTGCTATTTATCTCGATGGCGTCGAAATAACGCGCCATGTACTCCAGCGGGTCGAAGCCGCGGACGGGGTCGGGGGGATACACGGTTCCCCGCCAGTCGGGGTACGACCATCCCGCGGGTCCTATGTGTATCGTGCCGTTCATGACGTACCGGCCTCCGCCTCCCGGATGCAAGCCTACCAGATCCGCCGGACGGAAGCAATTCCCGGCTTTTCGGAGGAGAAGCCCGGGAGAACGGTGGAACGGATGAAAACCGATCTGGAGAAAAGGATTCTCGTCTGCATCCTGTTTGCAGGGGCGCTGCTGAGGATATACCGCCTGGGGCATCAGAGTCTCTGGGTGGACGAGATCCTCACCTTGTCGGTAAGCGATCCCAAGCCGGGGCTGACGATCTGGGACTACCTCAAGTACAACATCCACGGCCCCCTTCATTCGTTAGTGGTATATCTCTTTCACTTAGTCAGCACGTCGGATGCATGGTTGCGTCTGCCCAGCGCCCTGGCGGGTATCGGAGCCGTCTATTATTTCTTCAAATGGGTGTCCGTCTGGATGGGGGAAAGGACCGCCCTCGTCGCAGCCGCTCTGCTTGCGGTGAGCCCGGTGCACGTCTACTATTCCCAGGAGCTTCGAAACTACAGTTTTCTTCTGTTCTTTGCACTCGCGTCCTGCTTTCACTTTCAGCGCTATCTGGCCTCGCAGAGGAGACGCGATCTCGCATACTATGTGATCTTCATCGCCATGGCGGCTCTCTCGAACTTCACGGCGGCATTCCTGTTCGCCGCCCACACGTTGATCTTCTTTTTGAGGAACGGATTGGCCAAGTCCGCGATCATGCGCTGGCTCGTCGTCTCTATCGCCGTCTTGATCATCATCTCCCCATGGGTCTACAGAATATACGTCGTGATCGATGTCTCGAAACTGGTGACACCGGTCTTGCCCGGCCAGATCACCGAGACCGAGAGGCTTCGCGGGTCGACCACCATAACTCCGAGCGCCGTTCCTTACGGATTCTATACTCTTAGCACCGGGTTCACGTGGGGGCCGTCGCTGCGTTTCCTCCACCTCCATCCGTTCATGAAGGACGTCTTCGACAGGTACTTCGCGTACGTTTTGCTCGCGCTGGCGGCCTTTGGATCGACTTTCATCGTCGGTTCGGTCGCCTTGGCGCGGGAGAGGCGCGATCTCATGGAAACCGCGATCTACATCCTCACCCCCGTCATCCTCATAGTCCTTCTCTGCTGGCAGAACGCCAAGGCTTTCAATGCGCGCTACATCCTGCTGTCCCTTCCCCCGTACCTGATTGTACTCGCGAAGGGGTTGGAGATACCGCGCGGGATCCCCAAGGCGACTCTCGTGCTCCTCGTGGCGGCCGTGTCGTTCGGATCGCTGGGCAACTATTATTTCAACGGGGAATATGCAAAAGAGAACGTGAGAGCGGCGGCGGAGTATCTCGAGCGGCAAAGAACCCTCGGGGATTGCATCATCGCACCCAGGGTCAACGAGGTCCTGGGCTACTACATGAAAGGCGACACATCCATATACGGTCTTCCCGCCAATCCCGGAACGCCCAGGGAACACATCGTCGCACGAATAGACAAGCTGACGCCGCCTTGCAGGGACGTGTGGTACGTGAAGGCGCGCCTGCGCAGGGACCGTTTCGAAGAGATAGTTATGTCACGCCTGGCGGAGGATTTCGAGATCCGGGGTTCGAAACGGTTCGAGGGTGTCGAGATCATTCACTTGCGAAGAAAGGAGGGGAATTCGTGACCTCGGCGGCCGGTGATCCCGGGGATCTTGACGCTTGGGACGGCTTTTGCTAAACTAATTATGGCACCCTCTGAAGTTGGACCACCCGCGAAAGGAGGTCCTCATGGGTTGCGGTGTTGGGAAAGCTTGTAACACGAGGAAGGTCAACCACTTTCCACTCAGCGGGAGTGGATTTTTTCGTGGTCGCGGGTTTAATTTTATCTTACTTGTTAAGATAAAGGAGGTGCGGCCGTGAAATCGCTTTCTCGAATCACAATACTGCTCATTCTCTTTGCATTCCTCGCCTCCTGCACGCATCTTCCCCGGTCGTACAACGAATCGAAGGCCGTGCAGCAGATGCGCCAGGATTACATCACCCTCAATCCCGAAGGAAAGTTCAATGACCACATCAAGCGTGGTGAAGTGGTGAAGGGGATGGGCTTCATGGCCGTCCTCGCTTCCTGGGGGTTGCCGAACGTAAGGCGGATCCCGGCTGAAAGTTCATTCGAGTATTGGACTTACTACACAGAGGACAAGGCCTCGGGCCAGTTCACCGTCTACGAACTCGTATTCAAGGACGAGACGTTGTACGGTTGGAACGTGAACAAGAACATTGCGGCCAACGGAGGCTTCAAGAGCTCTCTCAGATACAGGCCGGTCCTGGCCGGCAAGGAATCGAGCGATTCCGGACTTGGAGAGAGCTTGAAAAGAAAGCATTGAGAAACGAGAGGGCGGTTTCACCCTCACGAATGGAAAGGCCTGAGAGAACCCCTGTTGTTCATTTCCACCGAAACCGCCCTCTCTTCATTCCTTGACTTTGGGCCTACCCTTTCCTATTCTCATTCACCGGGCACGCGCGGGAAGAGTTTCCCGTGTTCGTAACTTTGCTTCTTTACCGACGAGGGGTGATAAGACATGGAAGCGAAACTCAAGAGGCGGGAGCCTCAAGCATTGGTCAACAGGGAATTCCACAATATACGCGAGCTTCTCGAAATGCTCCTTTCGGAGCACACCCCTTCCAAGCACAAGATCCGGATGAAGGCGGGTTTGGGATGGACGCCGCCTACGGATGTTTTCGAGACGGAGACGGAACTCGTCATTATAGTGGACATCGCCGGGATGGATCGCCAGGACATAAGTGTATTCACCGACGGCGCTCTCTTGACGATACAAGGTGTGCGCAATGAAGTCTCGAGCCCCGGCAAGAAACAGTTTCACAAGATGGAGATCCAGGTCGGGCCGTTTCAGCGACTCATTCCCATACCGGTGGAAGTGGAGGCGAGTAGTTTCTCCACGAACTACTCGAATGGGCTTCTAGAGATACGAATGAAGAAGAGGATAGGCGAAGAGGTCAAAAGAAAGATAGAGGTGGAATGAATTCTTCGACGAATCGACCTCGGTTCCGAAATAAAGAGCAAGGAGCCTATAAATGGCGAAAGATACCAAGTTGGATTTCGAAGAACAAGTCGGCAGGCTTCAAAGAATACCGCCAGAGCTTTCCGTGCTTCCCATCAACGATGCGGTGGTGTTTCCTCTCAATCTGGTGCCCTTGATCCTCAACGATCCCGACCTTCTCAAACTTGCCGACGAAGCCCTCGCCGATCACAAGATAATAGGCGCGTTCACGCAGAAGAATCCCGAAGCGGGGAGACCTGGCCCGATGGATATCTACCAAGTGGGAACGGCGGTGCACCTGCAGAAGATGATCAGATTTCCCAACGGGGAGATGAGATTGATGGGCCAGGGGATAACGCGGATCAGAATCGTCGACGTGACCCAAGTGGAGCCGTACATCAAGGCGAAGATAGAAGTGATGGAGGAAGTGGAGGAGAAGAGTGATCTCGTCAAGGCTTACATAAAGACAGTGACCAATTCTTTCCATCGCATCGTCGACGAGTCCGAGAATCTCCCCGACGAGTTGAAGATCATAATAGAGAATCTCAAGGAAGGCGGGCGCATAGCGGACGTGATCGCCTCCAACCTGAATCTCGATCTCGAGAAGAAACAGAAACTGCTGGAGGAGACCGACGTCCTGGTGCGCCTCAAACTTCTCTCCAAGTATCTCGCGGACGAGCTCGAGGTCCTTCAACTTGGAAAGAAGCTGCAATCGGACGTGCGCAGGGAAATGGATCGCGAGCAGAGAGAGTACTATCTGCGCCAGCAGCTCAAAGCGATCAAGCGCGAGCTGGGCGAAGACGACGACAGGACCCTTGAGATAGACGATCTTCGCGACAAGATCCACCAGGCGAAGCTCTCGCCCAAGGCGCGGGAAGTGGTGGAGAAGGAGCTCGACCGGTTGCAGAAGATGTCTCCGGGAGCGGCCGAGTACACGGTATCGAAGACTTACATCGATTGGATCCTCGAGCTTCCCTGGGAGGTATCCACCGAGGACAACCTCGATATCGCCCTCGCCGAGAAGGTCTTGAACGAGGATCACTACGGGCTCACCACGGTGAAGGAGAGGATCCTCGAATTCCTCTCCGTCAAGCAGTTGAAGGCGTCGATGAAGGGTTCGATCATATGTTTCGTGGGGCCCCCGGGGGTCGGCAAGACCTCGCTGGGCAGATCGATAGCCAGGGCCATGGGAAGGAAGTTCATAAGGATGTCGCTCGGCGGCATCAAGGACGAAGCGGAGATAAGGGGGCACAGGAGGACTTACATCGGGTCACTCCCGGGCAGGATAATCCAGGGGATCCGCAATGCGGGAAGCAACAACCCCGTTTTCATGCTGGACGAGATCGACAAGCTGGGGAACGATTTTCGTGGAGATCCCGCTTCCGCGCTCCTGGAAGTTCTCGATCCCGCTCAGAACGACAGCTTCGAGGATCACTATCTCAACATACCGTTCGACTTGTCGAAAGTCTTCTTCATAACCACGGCCAACTGGCTCGACCCCGTGCCCGGCCCGCTCCTGGACAGGATGGAAGTCCTCGAGCTGCCCGGTTACATCACGCTCGAGAAGATCGAGATCGCGAAGCGCTATCTCCTGCCTCGGCAGATGGAGGAGAACGGCATTCCCAAGAACATGCTCAGGATCACGGAGAACGGTTTCAGACACATCATCCTCCACTATACCCGTGAGGCCGGCGTAAGGAACCTGGAGCGCAAGTTGGGCAGTATATGCCGGAAAATGGCCAAGCGGATCGTTTCGGGCAATCGCAGGGAAGTGGTGATCACTCCCAAGAACGTTTCCAGGTTCCTTGGTCCCAAGCAGTTCAGCAGCGAGATCGCTTTGAAGAAACCGATGGTGGGAGTAGCGACCGGGATGGCCAAGACTTTCACAGGCGGCGAGATTCTGTTCATCGAGGCCTTGAAAATGAGGGGGGCGGGAAGATTGAAACTCACCGGCCAGCTCGGAGGAGTGATGAAGGAGAGCGCCGAAGCGGCCTTGAGTTTCGTAAGGGCGAATTATCTGAAGAAGAGCAAGCAACCGAATTTTTTCAACCAGAACGACATACACGTCCACGTTCCGGCCGGTGCCGTTCCCAAGGACGGGCCGAGTGCGGGGGTCGTGATAGCCACCACGATCGCCTCCCTCCTGTTCGACAGGCCTGTGCGCAACGACACGGCGATGACGGGCGAAATCACATTGACCGGCAAGGTCCTGCCTGTGGGCGGCGTGAAAGACAAAGTGATAGCTGCGCACAGGGCGGGCATCAAGAAGATCCTCCTGCCGAAGGAAAACAAGGGGGATCTGGTCGAAATACCGGATGTGATAAAAAAGGATCTGGAATTCAACCTCATTTCCAAAGCCGATCAGGCTATAGAAAAAACCATCATCTGGGATTAGCTGGCCTTTAACTTGCATTGTCTCGGTAATGAACTATGAATGCGACGGCGACCAATATGAGAACGCAAATCATGGCCGGGCTGGTATCTCCGGTCTTGAGCCGCATGGTGCGAAGCGGGGCCTTTTCGCTGCCCAAGGACATCGGCAACGATTCGAGGGTTCTGGTCGTCGATTCGGGTGATTTGACCGAGCTTCTGTTCTTCTATCCGGTCGTCAGCTACCTGAAGAATCTCTTCCCCCGCATGCGCATCACGTTCCTCGTTCGGGAGGGAAACAGCGAACTGGTCAGAGGGATGGGGCAGGTCAGCGAGATGATAAGTTACGAACCGGCCCATTTCTCCCTGTCCTCGACGACATACTTTTCATTGCTGAAGAGGATAAGACGCAAGGACTTCAGCATCGTTTTCATGCTGGGCAAGCGGTTCAATTTCGCGCGTTCGCTCCTGGCGCTCCTGAGCGGCGCCGGGATCCGCGTGGGGTTCTCCCAGGAGTTCACTTTCCCCTATATCAACTTGGAGCTTCGTTCATCGAGCGGCTCGGGGTACGAAGGGGATAGGGCCGCCAAGTACCTGGGCGGCATCGGCTACCACGTCTTCGGTTCTCTTCCCAGGTGGAGGCTCCCGGATCAGGACGTCAAGTGGGCGCGGCAGATGATCCATTTCCGCAAGCCGGAGAAGGACAAGATGCTCCTCGCCGTGGACCCGGGCAAAGGCAAGGGCGACCACAGGCTGGTGGATGAATCGTTCGCGTTTCTCATCAACAATTTCGTGGTGAAGTATCCCGCGAAGGTCATGCTTCTCACCCACAACCTCGACGGGAAAGGCCTGGAGCGGTTCCGCTCGCATTTGAAATGCGATCTGCTGGACTTGGAACCCAAGAATCTCAAAGAAGGGCTTGCACTTCTGTCCTGTGCTGATTTACTTTTATCGGGCAATACGGACTTTTTCCATTTCGGCGTTCAGATGGGCATTCCGACGGTCGGGCTATTCACGAGATACGATACATCCAACTGGATACCGAAGGGCACACCATGGGTTCAAATCCTTCAGGGCGTAAAAGGACAGCAGCTTTCACTGGACGAGTTCTTCTCGAAGATAGATACCCTCCTGCATCTGGTTCAGCAGAAGTAATCCGGATCAAACCCCTTGAATGGAAATGAAGACTTACCTGCGCCTCCTGGGCTACATACTGCCGTACTGGAAAAGAGTAATTCTGCTCTTCGTCACGATCACGATCTTCGCCTCTCTGAGCGGTGTATCCCTCACGTTGATACCGCCGTTTCTGAAGATAATCATCTACGGCGACCGGGTGGAGGAGACGAGCGCGCGTATCGCTCCGGAGGCGGCGGGTGGTGCGCAGGGCATCCCGCTGCCGGCAAAAATCGAGAATCTGAAGAAAGGCGCCGTCGAGAGGTTCCAATCCTTCATGTACAAGGGAGATGCCGCCGCGAGGTTGTACAGGTTCTGCCTCATTCTCGTCGGCCTGTTCTTTCTCAAGAATCTCGTCGGTTACCTCCAGACTTACCTGACCGTGTACCTGGAACAGAAAGTCCTCTACCACATCAGGAACAAGGTCTACTCGCACGTCCAGAACCTGCCCTTGTCCTTCTTCACGAGGGAAAAAACCGGATTCATCATATCGAGGATAACGAACGACGTGACCATGCTTCGCGGGGCCGTCGTCGGCGTGCCGGCGAGCCTGGTACGAAACCTTCTCATGACCATGATCGCCCTTTTCATAGTCCTGATGGTGAGCTGGAAGCTTTCGTTGCTCACCATGATCGTTCTCCCGGTAAACATCCTGCTGATCAACATGATCGGGAAAAAGCTCAAGAGAAGGAGTTTCCGCGCCCAGGAGGGGATGGCCGAGATGACATCGGCCCTGGAAGAATCGATCTCGGGCATCAGGGTGGTCAAGGCTTTCAACATGGGTGAGTTCGAGAAGAAGCGCTTCGAAAAATTCAACTTCAAATACTACAGGCAATATCTCAGGATGAAGGCCCTCGGCGCCCTGTCGTCTCCGACTTCGGAGTTGCTCGGCACGATGAGCGTGGTGGCGATCCTCTGGTACAGCGGCAAGCTGGTGCTCCAGGGCGCTCTCGCCCCCGAGAACCTCGTGCTCTTCATCGGGGCGATGCTATGGGTGGTGACACCGGTCAAGGAGCTGAGCAAGCTGAACAACGTGATCCAGGAGAGTATTGCTTCGGCCAATCGGGTGTTTTATCTCTTCGACTGGCCCGAGGAGCCGATCGAACGAACTCCGCATCTCAAGAAGGCCGCCTTCACCCGGTCCATAGAATTCGAACACGTCTTCTTCAGCTACGACGACGACAAGGAAGTGCTCAAGGATATTAGCTTCGAGGTCCATCCCGGCGAGATCGTGGCCATCGTCGGACCGAGCGGCGTGGGCAAGACGACACTCGTGGATCTCATTCCACGCTTCTACGTGCCGACTTCCGGCCGGATACTCTTCGACGGAGTCGACATCCAGGAACTGGATCTTCATTCCCTGAGGGAGATGATGGGAATCGTCACCCAGGATACGATCCTCTTCAACGATACGGTGCGAAACAACATCGCCTACGGGCTCGAGGACATATCCACGGATAGGATCATGGCCGCGGCGAAAGCGGCGAACGCGCACCGCTTCATCGAGGAGCTGCCCGACGGCTACGAGACGTTGATCGGTGAAAGAGGAACGGCCCTCTCCGGCGGCCAGCGCCAGAGGCTTGCTATCGCGCGGGCGATCCTCAAGGATCCGAAGATACTCATCCTCGACGAAGCGACGAGCGCGCTCGACACCGAGAGCGAGCTTCTCGTCCAGGAAGCGATCGACCGATTGCTCGAAGGCCGCACCACTTTCGTGATCGCGCACCGGCTCTCCACCATACAGAACGCCGACCGCATACTCGTACTCGAAGACGGAAAGCTCATCGAGAGCGGCACCCATGAAGAACTCATGCATCTCGACGGAACGTACCGGAGGTTGTTCGAGTTGCAGTTCGGCCTCGTTTCTTGAGGGAACCCGGAAGATGAAAAGAGTCATCCTCGTTGCTCCCAACTGGCTCGGAGACGCAGTGATGAGTCTGCCGCTCGTCGGCATGCTTGCACGCGTCCGGGGCCTTCTCGTGACCGTGATCGCCGGCGGGTATGTCGGCAGGGTATACGCGGGAATACCCGAAGTGCCCGACTTGTGCCTCATCCCGAGATCTCGCCGCTTGAGCTACATGCTCAGCTGCGCCCGCACGGTCCGCGCCCTCACGCCCGAGGCCGCGCTCATCCTGCCTCCTTCTTTTTCCAGCGCTCTCGCCGTGTTCATGTCGCTGGTCCCTCTGAGAGTGGGATACAGGAGCGACGGGAGGAGCTTGTTGCTCTCCTCCGCCCTCGATCCCGGGGATCCACTCCGTGAACATCTCAGTCGAAGTTACCTGCGGCTGGGGAAGGAATTGCTGTCCAGGCTGAGCTTCCCGGTGCCTTCCGAATTTTCCGTGCCGGCGCCGGAGACTTTCCCCGACGAGGTGGAGGCCGCCGGACGCCTCCTCGAGAGCGTCGGCGCCCCGAGAGAGGGAAACATCGTGGTCGCCCCCGGCGCCGCCTACGGAGGAGCAAAATCTTGGCCGTTGGACCGGTTCAGGGAACTCTGCCGTATCGTTTCCCGTGATCGTCCCGTGGTGCTCGTGGGCGGCGGGCGGGACATCGGGGCGTGCAGGCGGATAGCATCGGGCATAGAAGGAGTATTCGATCTCTCGGGCCGGACCACGCTGGGCGAGCTCTTCGCCGTTCTAGGGGCGTCCAGCCTCGTGGTCGCGAACGACAGCGGGGTCGGCCATGCTGCCGCCTCGCTCGGGGTTCCGGTGATAGTGGTCTTCGGTTCGACGTCGCCGGCATGGACGGCTCCCTTGGGTGACGATGTGAGCGTGATCCACAAGCCGGTATCGTGTTCCCCCTGTTTCCTGCGCAAGTGCCCAAGGAATCTGGAGTGTTTCACTTCCATTTCGCCGGAGGAAGTGGCTGGGGAGGTGGATTCATCGTTGAAAAAGAGGCGCGATGATGTTTACAAACCCCGCCCTGCCCGCTAGAATCCCCCTGATCGATCGCCATGAATGAAAAAAGGTGCAGAGAACTACTCGAAGCGTTCAAGCGCGTGTCCGTCACGGTGCTGGGCGATTTCATACTCGACGAATACCTGATGGGGGATACGGGGCGGGTGTCGAGAGAAGCTCCCGTCGTGGTGGTCAACTACCGCCGGAGTCGATATCACCCGGGTGGCGCCGCCAATGCGGCCCGGAACGCCGCTTCACTGGGAGCGGGCGTGGAGGCCGTAGGCGTCGTCGGTCGTGACCGCGAGGGTGAGCGGCTCCGCGGGATGCTCATGGGACTCGGCGTGGGCGATTCGGGCCTGCTCGCCTGCGGGGATATCTGCACGGCTCTCAAGATGCGGGTCATGGCCGGTGATCTGCATGCGCAGAAACAGCAAGTGGCGCGCATCGACAAGTCGTATGAACTTCCCGGAGGGCACGCGGTTTTCCGCGACCTCGCGGACCGCCTCGAAGCCGCCGTTTCGCGAAGCGACGCGGTACTGATATCGGATTACGGCATGGGCGTGGTTCCCGGTGAGCTCGGCCGTCTCGCGCAGGAGGCGGCGAGAACCAAGGGGATCCCCCTGGTCGTGGACAGCCGCTTTCATCTCCTCGCCTACGACGGAGCAACGGTCGCGACCCCGAACGAGGTGGAAGCCCTGGAGGCTCTCGAGTTGAAGAGGGGAAGTGATGTGGAAATCGAATCCGTTGCAAGGACGATCATCGAACGAACCCGTATGGAATCCATCATAATAACCCGCGGCAATCTGGGAATGTTCGTGCTGGCGCCCGACGGCGAGAAGTCTCTCGGCGTGATCGGTTCGGACGAAGCTACTGACGTGACCGGCGCGGGAGATACCGTCGCGGCGACCGTCGCTCTGACGTTGGCCGCGGGGGGATCGGTGTTCGAAGCCGCGGAGATGGCTACCATGGCCGCTTCGGTGGTGGTCATGAAGAGGGGAACGGCTGCGGCGTCACCGGAAGAGATCGCGGAGGTATCCACGGCCGTCGGCAAATGAACGAAGTTTCATCGGAGCGTGGGCGATGCGGGCAACCAGTGCCCCCGTTTTCTATTCGATCGGGGAGATCAGGAATCACTTGGCGTCCATCGAGGCGGGCAGGGTGGTGTTGGCGAACGGATGTTTCGATCTCCTTCATGTCGGGCATGTGCGCTATCTCCGGGGCGCCGCAGACCTGGGCGATTTCCTCGTGGTCGCCGTGAACGACGACGGGAGCACGAGGAGAATCAAGGGCCCGGGGAGGCCCATAATGAATCACGATGACAGGGCCGCGCTTCTATCCGCCCTCGGAATGGTGGACGCGGTTCTCATCTTCGACACGGACACCGTGGCTCCCGTCCTCGAAGCGCTGAGACCCTGGTGCCACGCGAAGGGGACCGATTACACGGTCGATACCGTTCCGGAGATAGAAACCTCACGCCGCCTGGGGATAAGATGCGAGATAGTGGGCGATCCCAAGAGGCATTCCACCCGTGAACTGGCCGAGGGGATCGGGAGGCGGCGGCGAAGCCGAGAAGATGGCTCCTAGAGAGGACAGCATAATCGCCGGGCTGGAGGCGGGGGGCAACATTCTCGTCTCCCGGTTGAAATATCTGGGCGACGTGATCTTGACCCTTCCCCTGGTGGCGGCGCTTCGCGAAAGGTTCCCGACGGCAAGCATCGATTATCTCTGCAAGCGTGATGCGGCTGCGATCCTGGAGGGTGACGACGCTTTTGGCAGGGTGTTCGCCCTCGACGACGGTCCGGGCGGGACCGTTTCCCTCGTCAGGCGCCTCCGTCGGCGCCGCTACCTGCTGGCCGTCGACCTTCTCGCAAACCCGAGAAGCGCGTTGCTGACTTTTCTCTCCGGAGCGCGGATGCGCATAGGGGGGGCCCGGCGAGTACGAAAGCGCCTCTATACCCATGCCGTATCGGTCCCGGCCTCGATCCGCTCCGCCGTCGACTTCCATTTGTATCACCTGAGACCCCTGGGCATCGATGCTCCCGCGCGCAGGCCCGAGCTCGGCATAACTGCGAATGAAACCGCCGATGCCAGGCGCAACCTCGAAGCCATCGGGGTCGTCCCCGACGTCGATCGCGTCGTCGCCGTTCATCCGGGCGGCAAGTGGGAGGTCAAGCGCTGGCCGCTCGAGTCTTTCGCCGCCTTGGCCGCCGGGATCGTCCGCAGGCTGGGTGCGAGGATTCTCGTCGTTCACGGTCCGGGGGAAAAAGAGTTGGGGGCGGAATTGGTCCGGATGCTCGGCGGCGGGGCGACCCTTCTTCCTCTCACGCCGCTTCGCAGGTTGGCCGCGATCTTGAAAGAGATGAGCTGCGTAGTCGTGGGGGACGGCGGGATCATGCACGTCTCAGTCGCCGTGGGCACTCCGACCGTGGGGATATTCGGCAGCAGTGAGCCGGACATATGGTTTCCCTACGGGCAATACGGGCCGTTCGTTCCGGTCTTTCATCCGATCGAATGTCGGCCCTGTCACCTGCACGAATGCGATCACCTCAGTTGCCTGCGCGGTCTCGAGCCGGAAAAGGTGTTGGAGAAAGTGATCGAAGTGTTTGCAAACGGCCCGCGGACGCGCACGGCGGAGAGCGGAACCCGGGAAACGGAGTGAAATGCAAGAGTCGATACTTGCGATAAGATTGCGGAGACTGGGGGACGTCCTGGCCGCCCGGCCCGCCCTCGTCTCGCTCAAGAGGGGATATCCCGGCCGCAAGCTGATATTCATGATCGACGGGTGTTACCATGAACTGCTCCGCGGTGACTGCGCGATAGATGAATTGATCGCTCCGCCGCCTCGTTTGAGAAGTGTTCACGACCTTGCCGCATTCGCCGCTTACGTCGACGGACTCCGCCGCAAGGGAATCGGGATCGCCGTGGATTTCCATTCGAACCCGAGGAGCGCCGTCATATCCTACCTGTCGGGGGCCGCCCGGAGGATCGGATACGACGTCCGCATAAGGAAAGTCTTCTACACGGAGGTCGAACCGCGCTCGCGCTACCGTCGCGGAAGACGCCTGGCATGCAATTCGTCGGAGTCGGCGGTAGATCTCGCGGTGAGAGCCGGCGGGGTTCCGGTCGAAGGCCCCCCGCCGCTTCTCGAAGTCGATCCCGCAAGCGCGACCCGGATGCGCGCGGTGCTTCGCGAGATCGGCGCGGGGGAGGACGCGATCGGGATCAACCCCGGCGACCCCTATCCGGCCAAGGCCTGGCCCGAAGACTACTTCGTGGAAATCGCTCGGCGCCTTGCCTCGTCGGGGCGAGCGGTAGTGGTGATGTGGGGGCCGGGGGAAGAGGAGCGTGCGGAGAGAATAAAGGAACGGGCGGGCGAGGGAGTATTTCTCTCTCCGCCTCTCGGGCTGGCCGAACTCCCGGGCTTCCTCAGCAACCTGTCCCTTCTCGTGACGATCGACTCGGGCCTCAAACATCTCGCCGTGGCGGTGGGGCTCAGGACGCTCACTGTTTTCGGGCCGACAAGCCCGGACGAATGGCACGTAGGGAGGAATCACGACCGGATTCTCAGCCTTCATCTTTCGTGTTCCCCCTGCCGCCTGCTCGCCTGCCCGTTCGGTTCACCATGCATGGCTGGGATCACCCCCGCCTCGGTGATGGAGCAGGTGGAGGACATGCTCGGCGGGCGGGAGGCGCCGGTCACTCATCATGGATCTTAGAAAAATCTCGGTGATAATCACGTCTTACAACGAAGAGGCGAACATAGCCGCCTGCCTCGATCGCCTGGGGGGGTTCGGCGAGATCATCCTGGTCGATTCCTTCAGCACGGACAGGACGGTGGAGATCGCGAGAAAGTACCCGGTGATAATATTCAAGCGGCCCTATCGCTGCGCGGCCGCGCAGAAGAATTGGGCGATGAAAATGACCCGAGGTGAATGGATTCTGATACTCGACGCGGACGAGCTCCTGAGCGGGGAGTTGAAGGAGGAGATCCGCGCATTGGATGAGGGCGTGCAGTGTGATGGATTCTGGATACGGAGGCGGAGCAGTTACATGGGCAGGGTCATAAAATATTGCGGCTGGCAGCGTGACAAGGTCCTGCGGCTCGTACGCAGGGGCAGCGGACTCTACGAGGAGAAAGAGGTCCACGAAGAAATCGTTCTCGATGGAAGGGAAGGAATACTGTCCGGCAGGATCATCCACAATCCGTACCGGGACCTGAAGCACCACCTCTCGAAGATGCGGGAGTACACGAAGCGCGGCGCGCTCGAATACAGGAGGAGGGGGGGGAGATTCGCCGTGCTCAACATGATCCTGCACCCGCCTTTCAGGTTTCTACGCATGTACGTCCTGCAGGGAGGGTTTCTCGATCGGCTGCCGGGGTTGATCCTGTGTCTGGTCTCCGCATACGGGGTATTCTTGAAATATGCCAAAGCAAGGGAGATGGCGGAGTGGAAGAGAAGAAAACAGTAGAGGGAGTATGCGTTTTCGGCGGGTTCGAAAGGACGTATTCCCGCGGCGAAGTCATATTGAAGGGACTTGAGAAACTCGGCGTTCCCATCAGCTTCTGCGACGCGCCGGTCGGCAGCAAGGTGTTCAAGAGGTATCCCATCCTCGCATGGAAATACTTTCGCATGAAAAAGGATTTCTCCCATATCCTGGTTCCACAGTTCGGACACAAGGACGTCCCCCTCGCGTGGCTGCTGGGGCGCCTCACCGGCAAGAAGGTCGTGTTCGATCCGCTCGTCTCGAGGTACGAGACCAAGATCATGGATCGCGGCGATGCGGGGGAGAGGTCGTTCCAATCCTGGTACAACCGGAGGATAGACGTGCTCGCGATGAGGCTCCCCGACGTGCTGATAGCGGACACGAGGGAACATGCCGACTACTACGTGTCTTCTTTTCTCGCGCCGGAGCGCAGAGTGCACGTGGTACCGGTGGGATGTGACGACGAGATCTTCGCCGGGTCAGGTGCGAGCGTCGAACGCGATGGACCCGCAAGAAAAGTGTTGTTCTTCGGCAGCTACCTGCCTTTGCACGGCACCATGACCATCGTCCGCGCGGCGGAATTGCTCATCGAGCGGGGGGACGTGATCTTCGAACTCGTGGGGGACGGCCAGACGCGCCCCGAAACGGAGGCGTACGCGCGCGGGAGGAACCTTGCCAACGTGCGTTTCACAGGCAGGGTGCCGTACGACGAGCTTCCCCGGCTCATCGCCCGGGCCGATCTCTGCCTCGGCATCTTCGGGACCACCGGGAAAGCGATGCGCGTCGTCCCGAACAAGATCTACCAGTGCATGGCGATGGACAGGGCGGTGGTCACCGCCGACACTCCCGCCGTGAGAGAGATTTTCACCGACGGCCTGGACATAGCCCTGGTGCCGGCGGGGGATGCGCAAGGATTGGCGCATAAGATAGAGGAGCTTTTCGCCGAGCCGGGCCGCCTGCGCAGGATCGGTGAGAGGGCGGGAAAGTTCGTCCGCGATCGCTTCAATTGCAAGGCGGTCGCGGCGAGATTCGTCGAGGCATGCCTCGACGAGACGCGCGGTGTCTCAGGTCCATGACGGGGAAGCCCCGCCTTCCGGCGGCGAGGCGGCTCGCCATGCAAGGAGAGAAGGAATGCCGAACGTTCTCATGATCGATTCCGAGAGAGGCTGGGGCGGCGGCCAGGCGCAAGTCGAATTGCTGGCGAAGGGGCTCTTGGAAAGGGGTGTCGGCGTATCTCTGGTGGTTCCTCCCGGCAGCACGATGGAAAAGAGGGCTCGGAGCATCGGGGTGCCGGTCAGCGCGATGGGCATGGCGGGCGATCTCGACATCTCGTGCATACTGAGGCTACGGAAGTTGATCAAACGGGGCGGATTCGACGTAGTGCATTCCCACTCGGCTCACGCGCACGGCATCGCCTCGTTGGCCGCGCTCGGCTTGAGGAATCCTCCCCGCCTGGTCGTATCGAGGCGAGTCGGGTTCCCTCGCAAGAAGGGGTGGCTGAGCAGGCTCAAGTACGTCAAGGGTGCCGACGGCTACATAGCCATCTCGCGCGCGGCGATGGAAGAGTTGGTCGCCGGAGGAGTATCGCCCGGGAGGGTAGAGATCATACCGAGCGGCATCGACCCGGGGAGGTTCATCGCCCTTCGGGATGCGGGGGAGGTTCGCGGTGAGTTCGGATTTCCGGCGGATTGCATCCTTGTCGGAACGGTCGGAAGGCTCGCGGCGAACAAGGCGCAGGATGATTTCATCCGCGCAGCCGGAATCATATCGAAGGCCCAGCCGGCGGCGAGGTTCCTCGTGGTCGGAGAAGGCCCGAAGAGAAGCGAACTCGAGAGATTGATCCGGGATTTGCGGCTCGAAGGAGTAGTTGTGCTCACAGGTTTCCGGGAAGACGTGCCTTCGCTTATCGCCGCTATGGATTGTTTCGTGATCTCCTCCATCGTCGAAGGCTTGTGCACATCGATAATGGATGCGCAGGCGATCGGTGTCCCCGTGGTGGCGACTCGCGCAGGCGGTATAGTGGATCTCGTGGAGGACGGTCTGACGGGACGCCTGGTTGCGCCCCGGAGTCCCGACGTTCTCGCGGAGGCCGTCGAGCAAATGCTCAAAGACGAGTCCCTGCGCAAAAGGTGCGTCGAAGCCGCCCGCAAGAACGCGAGAGATTATGATTACAACTCCATGGTGGAAAGAACGATCGCCTTCTACCGAAAGACGTTGTCGGCGCAAGGCGCCAGAAATCGATTGTGAGCGCGGCTATCTAGCACGTATATTGCTTTGAGTTCACGTATGAACGAAAAGAAGACATCAAGAAGGATGATTCCACGCGTTGCAGCGGTGCTCGTGCTCGCCTTGGTCGGCGCTGCGTTCGGCGCGGGCGGCGGGACGAACCCCGGAGCGGGCGTGGATTCGTTGGGAACCGCCGTCGATTCCATCCCGAAGGCGGATGCTTCTACGGCCGGCGGGGACACAACTTCGTATCCCAATCTGGTTCCGGTCTCGGCCCTTTCTCCCGGTTACGTCGGTTTCGGAGTCGGGGAAAAATTGGTGTTCTCCATCCAGTACGGCATAGTGAACGCCGGCGAAGCGACGCTCGAGATAAGGAACATTGCCTTCATAGACGACCGGCCGGCCTATCACATAATCTCCGATGCACGATCGAACGAGGTCTTCTCCCTGTTTTTCAAGGTTCACGACAGGTACGAGTCTTTCATGGACACGACAAGGCTGGTGAGTCTTCGCTACGAGAAGCACCTCCGGGAAGGAAAGTACAAGAAGGACGAAGCCGTCCGGTTCGATCATGAAGCCCACCTGGCCATTTACAAGTCGAAGACGGTTCCCATAAGTCCCATGACCCAGGACGTTCTTTCCGCTCTTTACTACGTTCGTACGCTGCCCCTCGAAATCGGCAAACCGATAGCAGTCGCCAACCACACGGACGGAAAGAACTACCCCATACTCGTCAAGATCCTGCGCAAGGAAAGGGTCACGGTCGAAGCGGGAACATTCGATTGCGTGGTCGTCGAACCGATGTTGCAGAGCGGAGGCGTGTTCCAGCAAAAAGGCAAATTGACAGTGTGGCTCACCGATGATAAGTATAGGATACCCGTCCTCATGAAGAGCAAGGTGGTGATAGGCTCGGTTGCGGCGGTCTTGAAGAGTTATAGACTCGCCGACAAGCTGGATTGATGCCAAGTCGATACGAAGAAGAAGATCTCTCCAGGATAAAACCCATCTCGATCGAAGACAGAAAATCGAAAGTCGATATCTCGTCGTTCGTGGATCCCGATGAGGTGATGAGCGGATCGGGTGGCACCGGTGACATCGTCGCGGCAATGATGCCCGATATCCTCGCGGGGAGCGCGATAAAGCAATTCGCCTCGGCCTTGATCGAAGCACGCGATGAGGGAAGGACGATACTGTGGCTGACGGGCGCCCACGTGATCAAGTGCGGCTTGTCTCTCTACCTTCGCTCGTTGATGAAGAAGGGTTTCGTCTCCGCTCTCGCCTGCACGGGATCCTCCGCGATCCACGACATCGAGCTCTCCTTTCACGGCGCTACTTCCGAAGACGTGGGGGAGGAGTTGCCCCGCGGCAGGTTCGGAATGGCCCGTGAAACGGCGGAACATTTCCGTGACGCCGTGGCGATGGCGGTGAAGGAGGGTACGGGGTTGGGCGAGGGAATAGGTCGTTATATCGAGGTGCAAGGCGCTCCCAATGCCGGGTACAGCGTTTTCGCCGGAGCTCATTCGTGCTCGGTGCCGGTGACCGTTCATGTCGCTCTCGGAACGGACATCGTGCACCAACATCCTTTCTTTCCAGGGGAAGCGGTGGGCGAGCTCTCCATGAAAGACTTCCGTATCCTGTGCAGGGTGGTGGGGGATGTTTTCTCGGGAGGCGTGGTCGTGGTTTTCGGGTCGGCGGTGATCCTGCCCGAAGTGTTCCTGAAGGCGGTTTCGATCGGGTACAATCTCGGCAAGAAACCGAATGGTGTCACGGTGGCCGCTTTCGACATGATGGATCATTATCGCGTGAACGAGAACATTCTCCGCAGACCATTCCCGCGGGGAGCGAAAAGCTATCGTTTCACGGGTCATCACGAGATAATGATGCCGCTTCTCTTCGCGCTTCTCTCCGGCGTTCGATGAAAGACCCTTTGATTGAGAGCCCCCGGATGAGAAGAAGATGAGCTGTGCTTGACAATCGCCCGGGCAGAGGTTATCCTGCTGCAGACGTCGGCCGAACGGCGCATTTTTATTATCTACGAGGAAACATGATGAAAGAAAACACGGGAAACACTCCTTACCGCGCGGGCGTCATAGGGATGGGCAAGATGGGGTTGGTGCATGCCTCCACGATCCGCAGCCATCCGCGCGTAACAGTCGCCGCCTTCTGTGAAACGTCCAAGTTCATGGTCCAGGCCCTGAAGTCCTTCTTCCCCGACGTGGATTTCTACAGTGACTACGAGGAGATGCTGGCCAAGGCGGAGCTCGACGTCGTGTACATCACGACGCCCACCGGGCTGCACGCAAGCATAGCGGGTGCGTGCGCCGATGCGGGCAAGCATTTCTTCGTGGAAAAACCGCTCGCCACCAATCTCGAAGAAGCGTTGAGCGTAGTGGAGAACGTCAAGAAGAGCATGGTGAAGACACAAGTGGGGTACGTATGCCGATACTCGCCCACCTTCGAGAAAGCGAAGGAGATCCTCGACTCGGGAGTGATAGGACGGGTGCTCGGTTTCAACGCGGTGAAGTACTCGAGCGACGTGCTACGGCGGGTGGAGAAGAGTTGGCGTTTCATGCGAAAAGCTTCGGAAGGCGGTGGGGGAGTGGTGAACGAATTCGCTTGCCACGGGATCGACCTGGTCGTGTGGTATTTCGGGGAGCCGCGCTCGGTCGACGCCCGCATGGAAAGCTGGTATTCGAGCGACGTTGAGGACTACGTGCACGCAGTGATGGACTACGGAGAATATACCGGTTGGGTGGACTCGAGCTGGTCCATGCAGGATTTCCGCAAGCCGTATACGAGGATAGAAGTGACTGGGGACAACGGGCGGTTGATCGTGACCGACTCGGAGGTGAGATGGTTGATCGCGCGCTCGCACGCGGGCGCGGAAGCCGGTTGGTACCAGACTAACATAACGGAACTGTATGAGCCGGTGAGGGTTTTCATAGGGGACATCATGTTCAGCCGCCAGGCCGATGCATTCATATCGTCTCTGGACGGCGGAACGAACGCGAGGAGCGAGATTTTCGAGGCATTGAGAACACAGAGGGTCTTGCAGGCCATCCATGAAGGAGAGAAGCGCTGACCCGACGTCGGCGAGGATGTGACACCATGATGAAAAGCGGCACGGATCTAGACAGGGTGATCCTGGGAGACAACCAGTTCTTCGGTGTGAACCACCGTTCCCAGGAAGTGGCCTTCGCTCAGTCGGCGAGGTTTTCGCGGGACGAAGCCGTAATGGACGTCATCCGCGCGGCCCGCTCCCGCGGAATAGGCGCCATGATGCTTCATTCCCATCCCCGCGCCGAGGGATTGTGTGACATCATGCGCTCCGAGAAGGAGGAATGGAAGGATTTTCATCTCTATCCCTGCATCCCCTACGCTTTCAAGTACGTGATGGCCTTGAACGAGAAAGGCTTCTATCCGGTGATCATGGATCAGATAAAGAAGGCGGGAGTGGGCGCGAGTTTCTCCATGTTCTTGTCAGGGGGGATGGGCCTTGCCACTGGCGATTATTTCAAACTGATCAGGGTCCTGATCGATCTCGAGATGCAGATCTTCCGGGATCTTCCGATTCGGGTCGTCTTCCTTCACAACGTGGTGGTCGACCTGGTTCTCGCCTTGAGGATAGAAGGCGTCCTCAAGTTCTTCGCCGATTACGTCAGGGAGAAACACGGCGTCACGCCCGGCTTCGGGAGCTTGAATCTCCCGCTCGCCGTGGAGAGGCTGCAAGCGGAAGGGGTAGAGGATGCGGTGATCATGACCTCGGTGAACAAGGCCGGTTTCTTCATGAACCCCTCCCGGGACGCATGCGAAGAGGTCCTGCGAGACGGCGGGCTCAAGGTCGTCGCCATGTCCATCCTCGCCTCCGGAGCCATCCCCGCGTATGAAGCGTTTCCCTACGCAGCAGCCTTCCCCGCGGTGAAGAGTATTCTCTTCGGTACGTCGCGTACCGAGACCATGGAGAAGAGCCTGGCTATCATACGTGAGATAGACGGCTGAACTTTCGATATCCCCCTTGACAACTACCCAGTAAGCTGCTACAATATCGAGGAAAATAATTGGAGGTTGACCCCGATAATCTGTTAAAGAGCCTGAACTTCCGTGCTGAACAGCTCTAGCGTTCTACCGGCGCTCGGTCAAAGCAGTGCTTTTTGATGGATTTTGGGGTTTTTTTCTGCCGCACCGGGCGTTTCAGGTGCGGCTTCGTTGTATTGCATGATAATTGCGTAACCATGGAAAACAGCCAGATTACAGAAGAGAAGATGGGAATGAACACAGGGGCCTTTTCGGCCGGACCGCACAGTGAGGTCGTGGACTTGGAAGTCAAAGAGAGCAGGCTCTATTCGGCCAGCAAGAGGTTGTTCGACCTCGTGGTCGGAATCATCGTCCTGGTGCTGCTCATTCCGATTTTTCCCATAATAGCGGTGATGATAAAGTTGGATACCCCGGGCCCGATCTTCTTCAAACAGAAGAGGGTGGGAAAGAACGGGAGGATCTTCGATTTCTACAAATTCCGGTCCATGGAGAAAGAGGCCGAGCGAAAGAAGGAGGAGATAAGAGACCTGAACGAGCAGGAAGGGCCTCTTTTCAAGATAAAGTCCGATCCGAGGATAACCAATGTGGGAAAGTTCCTGCGGCGCTCCAGCTTCGACGAATTGCCGCAGATCTTCAACGTGTTGAAAGGTGATATGAGTATCGTCGGCCCGCGCCCTCAGATTCCGTCGGAAGTCGCCCAGTACCGGCCGTGGCACCGCAGGAGGCTCGATGTAACCCCCGGGATCACCTGCTATTGGCAGATCTCGGGGAGGAGCCACATCGGCTTCGAGGAATGGATGCGTCTCGACATGGAGTACCTGAACTCCAGGAGCTTCTGGACGGACCTGGTCATTTTTCTCAAGACGATTCCCGCAGTAATAGCCAGGAAAGGAGCCTATTAAGTTGTTTCCTGGCATAAGTTTTGCGAATTTTCCCTTTGACAGTTCTCGTAATGCTTGTTAACTTGCCGAGGGACAAGTGGTTGCCTCATCAGCCGTTTATCCGCAAGAGGCCCCCAGCGTCCAAGCCCGGAAGAAGGATATTCTTGAGATGCCGTCCAGGATGTCGGAAAGACTGATAATACCGTTCATGATGGTGCTTCTCGGCTGGGGAGCGGTTTCCTGCTCTTCCAACCGTGCGTTCCCTCCGCAAGGAAGGTTGTACGAGAAGGATCAACTGGAAGCCTTCCTCGGCGATACCGACGGCGATCGAGCCATGCCCGGCGAGTACCGCATAGGTGTCGGGGACAAGCTCGATGTAGTGTTCCCGATCGATGAGAAGCTGTCCACGAGGGATCTCATAGTGAGGTATGACGGGAGGATCTCGTTGCCCTACCTCGGCGACGTCATGGCCGCCGGCTATACTCCGATGGAGCTCGACTCGATCTTGACCCGGGGGTTCGGGGAGATCCTGAGGACGCCCGAGCTGTCCGTCATCGTTCGCAGCTCGGCCAAGAAGCTGATCTACGTCGTGGGGCAGGTGAACAAGCCCGGTGGTTTCCCGCACGAGGATCAGGTTTCGCTGGTTCAGGCGATTACGCTGGCCGGCGGTTTCGCCAGCGGGGCGAAGAGCAAGAACGTCGTGTTGATAAGGAGGATGGGAAGGAACCGGATCGTCGGAGTCGAGGTGAACGTGGAGGCGATCCTGAAGGGAAGAGCCTTGAACCAGGATTTCATACTAAAGGATTACGACATAGTCTACGTTCCCAAGACGAGGATCAAGTCGGCGGCGGAATTCTCGGAACAATTCATGAAGATCCTCGACCCGCCGTTCGGGCTGGCCATAAGGGCGTGGCAGTTCGTCAACTTGCAGGCGGCGTTCGAGTTCTACAGGACGACGACGAGATGATCCGTTCGTAAGCAAAATGGCTTCGAATCAAGAAATACGCAAGGAAACAACGATCAGGGACTTCCTCAACGTCGTGTTCAGGAGGAAGTTGCTCATCCTGGCCATAGTTCTGCTGGCCACCGGTGTCGTCGTCTATCTCAATACGCGACAGGCCACTGTCTACGAATCGGATTCGAGGATTCTCGTCAAGCGGGGAGAGAGAGACGATGTCTTCTCGGGCAGGGTGCGGTATCTCACGTGGGAGGAGGAAGTGAGCTCCCAGATCGAAGTGATTCTCTCCCAAAGCGTGTTCCAGCGGGCCCGCCGGATCCTGGCCGATTCCGCGGCCGTCTGGGGCAGAAATTACGCCCCGTTTTTCGACGGGGGGAGCGTGAGAGCGGACGTCATAGGCGAGTCGAATGTTTTCGTGATTCGGTATACGGATCCCGACCCGGTGATGGCCCAAAGGGCGTGCGCCGCAGTCACCCAGGCGTACGGCGAGTATTATCGCAGGCGTACGGCTCCTCCCGCCATATCGGATTTTCTGGCGATGCAGATCGAGGACATAAAAGGTCAACTGGACCACTGGCTGGAGAAGAAAAGGGAGTTCATGAACCGCTATGTCTACCTCGGTATGACCGAGGAGGGCAGGTTCCTCCTGAACAAGATAGGTATTCTGGAAGCCAAGTTGCAGGATGTGGAGGGGGAGATATCCAAGAAGAGAGTCAACGTCGAGAACTTGAAGGTGCTGGTGGGCCTCGAGCCGTCCGAAGTGGAGAGCAGGCTGAGTTTCTCCACCACCAACCAATACATGCAGTCCGGAATCATATCCAACATCAAGTACAGCATCCATAATGCCCGCCTGAAGAGGGAAGAGCTGCTCAGCAAATACACGCCCAAGCATCCCGAGGTGGTGGCTGCGGACAGCGAAATCGCCGACCTCCAGCGACTGCTGAAAAAGGAGGTCGTGAACTATTACCACCTCGAGAACAGCCAATTCACCGAGCTTCTCGAGAAAAGAATCAAATTGAAAAAGGAGCTGGAGGAAGTGAGGAAGAAGTTCGATGAGATCCCTGACAAGGAAATGGAGATGCAGAAGATCGAGAGCCGGATAGCCATTCTGCAGGACAAATACGAACTTCTTCTCAAGAAACAGGATGAAGCCGAGATAGCCTTGGCCAGCAGCCCTGAGTGGGAAGTTACGGTTCTCTCGGAAGCTTCCCCCGCATATCCCAAGAAGACGAAGGATTACATCCGGATCGCCCTGGGGCCCTTCTTCAGTTTCATAATCGCGTTGGGGTTGGCGTTCTTCTTCGAAAGTCTGGATCATTCGTTCAAGAACGTGGCGGAGGTCGAGGAGTACTTGGATATCCCGGTATTGGGGACCGTCTCCGAACTCAAGTCAAAGTAAGGAAATGTACGAGGCGTACTACAAACTCAACGAGAATCCCTTCGGCATGACGCCGAATCCGCGATTCTTCTTCAGGAGCCGCAGCCACAAGGATGCTCTCGCGTACGTGGCGGACGGGGTTTTCCGCAAGAAGGGCTTCCTTGCCCTCACCGGCGAGGTGGGCCTGGGCAAGACCACGGTCGTGAGATCCTTCGTGCGCACGTTCCGCCCATCGCTGGAAGCGGCTTTCGTCCACAATACCAGGGTCGATTTCAGCGAGCTGCTCTACTTGTTCCTGCGTGATTTCGGGTGCGAGGCGAGCGGATCGAGCAAAGTGGAAATGCTGGGCGTCCTCAACGATTTTCTCATCGAGAGCTATGCTGAAAACCGCAATCCCGTCTTGTTCATAGACGAGGCCCAGAACCTCGGGGTGGAAGTTCTGGAAGAGCTGAGGATGCTGTCCAACCTTGAGAGCGACAATTCGAAACTGATCCAGATAGTCCTGGTGGGGCAGCCTGAGCTCGAGTTTCTCCTGGGCAGAAGCGAGCTGAGGCAACTACGCCAGAGAATACCCGGCATCCACCGGATGGCGTACTTGGAGCAATCCGAGGTGGGCCGGTACATCCATTATCGACTGGCCGTGGCGGGCCTTAGCAACGGGGACCTGGTTTTCAGCGAAGACGCCTGCGAGGCGGTCTATCGCTACACCAAGGGCGTTCCCCGGTTGATCAACCTTCTCTGCGAGAAAGCCCTGCAGCGAGGTTACGCGAACAAGATCCGGGTGATCGACGCTTTCACGATAGAAGCAAGCATGAACGAAATGAACGGCCGGGGACAATTGGGAATGCATGCATAGGGAGAATTCTTCGACATGAGCAAGATGTTCGATGACTTGAAAAAGGCCGAAGAATCGCGCAAGGGAAAGGCCGCGGAGCCCGAAGGCCAGGAGGTCCCGAGTGAACAATCGAGGCCCATAGTCGACCTGGCGCAGCCCGGCACGTCGGCGGGGCTTCCGGACGATCTATTTCGTGAACTCGGTATTCTCAAGAATTCCCTCGAATCGTTTCTCGAGGGCAAGGGAATGAAATCCCTCATTTTCAGCTCTTCGACCAGCGGTGAAGGTGCGACGACCATAGCCGTGAATTACGCCAGGGTGCTCGCTCTTCAGGGCAAGGAGAAAGTCCTGCTCTGTGAAGTCAATGCTCGGAAACCTTCTTTCGATCGGATATTCTCTCTCAGCGATTCGGTAGGCGTCGTCGACGTGTTCACCGGCGACAGTTCCCTGGATTCGGCGATCCACAAGATAAAGAACTCGAACCTCGCCGTCGTACCGGTGGGCAGACCGGATCCCTCCCTGATTCAGCTGCACATGGCCGAGGTCCTGCCGGGACTTCTGGAGCGCGCGGCGAAGGAATATACGACGATAGTTTTCGACGCTCCCCCTATCTCGTCTTCTCCCGAGACTCCCGCAATGAGCCGCTTTGTCGACGGCGTGGTCATTGTCGTTCAATCGGGGAAAACCAAGCGAGAGGTCGTTCAGAGATCGATAAACGCCGTGGCCCGCTTGGACGGCAAGGTTCTCGGAGTCGTGCTCAACCGCAAGAAGTATTACATCCCCGAGTTCCTGTACAAGAGGCTGTAGCGACGCCGCGGTTCGATGGAAGCTTGTTGTCTTTTCCCTCGCATGAGTGAAAAAGCTCTCAGAATACTCGATACTCTCGCCGAGGAAATCCGTGACGAAATCCTGGATGACTTGGGAAGGGAAGTCGTGGCGGCTGTCTTCCTCGGGGGAAGCGTCGCAAGCGGTCGGGTGGCCGCCTGGGAGGGAGACGACTTCGTCGAGATATTCTCCGATCTCGACATCTACGTCGTTGTTTCAAGTGATTGCGACCTGGAGAGCGCCCGAGTGAGAGCCGGCATAATCTCGCGGCGCGTGGAATTGGAGGGCGATGGATACCGAATGTTCAGGAGGCCGGACATCGGAGTCTTCACGCCCTCTACGCTCCTTGCCCAGCCTGCGAGGCCCGGGACGGTCGACCTCCACTTGAATCATCGCATGCTTCACGGCGACGCTGGAATACTCGAAAAGAGGTCGCTCTTCGCGCCGTCCGCCATAGAGCGGGACGAGGCTCTCTACCTGCTGGAGAACAGGTTGCTCGAGACGCTGGAGTTGGGCGTTACGCAAGGGACGGATGAGTCGTTCCGGCGATTTCTATACTACAATGCACTCAAGTGTGAAGCGGATGTCTTGAGCGCTCTGCTCATAACCGAAGGCAGATACGATCCCGATCCGGGGCGGCGGCTCGATATGCTCCAAGGAGGAGGGATCGAAGTACCCGGGGAATTGCTCAGGCCTGTCGAAAGGGCGTCTTCCTCTCTACTGGATGTTTCGTGCGCGCTGAAAGAGCCGTGCGGGGGTTACGAGGCGATAGTCGGGGAAGCGGGCGACGTCCTCCTCGCCGCATGGCGCCACGTTGCATCGAAACTGTATGACGAACAAGCTCCTGCCTCGTGGCGGCGCCTCGTCGCCGCCAGGTGCAGAGGCGGCGGTTCGATCCGAAACTTGCGCCTCACCAGGATAATATGCAGGAAAGGCGGCATTGGATTGGGGAACTGGCCGAAACTATGGTTTCGATTCAGGAGATTCGATCCCTTGATATCGCTGAGAGCTGCCAGCGTGTGCGAGATGAGGCGGAGGCGTGAGGAGATCCCGATGGAGGAGGCTTACCCCCCCGGAATGGTCGAGTACTTGGATCGTCTTTGCAAGCTGTTCGGGCTCGTCGAGGGCGGGGTATTCGAGCGCGCCCGCGCGCTCTACAGGCGCCTCGCATGAGGAGTTCAATGCGATGCAGAGAAAGATGGTAGTCATATTGATCGACGCGCTGGGTTGGGAAGTCGTGCGCATGCACGAGTTCTGCAAAGGGATACTCCCGTTCCAAACGCCGGCGGAAACGGTCCTGGGATACAGCTCGGCCGCGATCCCCTCGCTCCTCACCGGCGAGCCTCCCTCGGAACATGGAATATGGTCGATGTACCGTCATGATCCGGAGGGATCCCCGTTCAGGAGTTTGCGGTTCCTGCCGCGTCTGCCTTTCTCGGTGGAGTGCAGGATCAGGAACGTGTTGAAGAGACGCTTGGACAGGAAAGGGCTGGCCAGAGCCTACTACGATCTATACCTGATTCCACCGCGGATCCTCTCCCGCTTCGACCTCGCGCAAAAAGGGGATCCCTACAGCGCGGATGGACTCGAAAACGGCATCTTCGCTCGGTTGCAGTCCGAGAGAATACGTTACAAGGTTTGGGACTATCGCTCGCGCGAGGAAGACAACTTCGGCGAGCTCCTGGAGGCGCTGGCCGGAGATGCGAGATTGCTCTTCCTCTACACGGCGGAACTCGATTCGCTGATGCACCGACTTGGGCTCGAGCACGATGAGGTGAGGAGAAAGCTGGCATACTACGAGGAGGCTATCAAAGAAATAGTGGAGAAAGCGGGCAGGTTGTCGCTCGACTTGGATCTTTTCGTGTTCAGCGATCACGGGATGACCCCCGTGACCGGGGAAGTGGATCTATGGGGGGGAATGGAACGCTCGCATCTAAGGATCGGAAAGGGGCTGACCGCGTTCTTCGATTCCACCATGGCGAGATTCTGGGCGGACGAGGGGCACAGGTCCCTGCTCGCGGATTTCTTGTCGGGGTTCCCCGGGGGAAGGATCTTGGGAACGGAAGAACTCGAGAAACTGGGATGCCGTTTCGAAGATGGTTCGTACGGAGAAGTGATCTTCCTGGCTGATCCCGGCGTTATGATCGTCCCCAGCTTCATGGGCAGGGAGAGGCTCGCAGCCATGCACGGCTACCACCCGGACGATCCCTTTTCCAAGGCGTGCTTCCTGTCCCTCGAGGAACAGGGTGACGCTCCCCGTTCGATATTGCAATTCAAGGATTTTCTTCTTGCGAGGCTGCAATAGGAGAGAGCGTGGAATCCACTGGGAGACAAATCGGAAAGGCCGCTTTGTGGAGCATGTTGGCGAAGACGTCGCGGTTCGTCCTCGGTATGGCGAGCAGCATCATCGTCGTGCGAGGCCTCGGAAGGCACGATTACGGCGTCCTCAGCCTGGTGAGAACTTTTCTCATGTTCATGGTGATCATGGCGGGAGCCGGCATGGGGCAGGCGTTGCTCAAGTACATTCCCTCGCTCAGGGTGGCGGGCGACGTGGCGGGAGCGAGACGTCTTCTCCGCAGGGTCGTTGTCATTCAGACAGCCCTCTGGATCCTCCTTCTCGTCCTGTGCCGCTTCTTGGAACCGTATTTCGGCCGCTTGTTCGACGTGGAGGGGATAGGGCGGTTGTTCTTCCTCGCGATGGGCCTGGCCTCCATAGAACTCTATTATTCGCTCCTGAGCCAGATCTTCAACGCCTGCTACGACACGAAGCTCCTCAGTATCTCCAGCGTCTTTTCGCACGTGATCTACATCTGCTCCTTGTTCTTGTTGATGCCGCGATACGGGGTCATCGGCGTGGTCGCCGCTGGAGCTGCGGGCAACCTCGTCAGCTCCCTTCTGCTGGTTTCACGTATCGGTGTGCATTTCGGCGAAGCGGCGGGGCGGGGAAGCGGCGACGGGATCGAAGGGAAGAGGCTCATCAGGTTTTCCCTGCCTTTCGCCGTCATAGGAGTGCTGAACATGGTGGTTTGGCGGCAATCGGAGACTTTCTTCCTCGCGCACTACCACGGCGCGGTCGTCACCGGGTACTTCGATCTTGCCTACAGATTGCCGCAGACGATGCTGGAGTTCATCCCCGGAACGGTGTGGCCTCTCGTCATGGCGGGCGTTTCCGAGGTATATGCAAAGGACCCGGGCAGGCTCAAGGAAGCCGTGGAGAAATATTACAAGATACTTTTCATCTTGTGCGCGCCGCTGAGCTTCTACGGCATCGTTCTGGGAGGCAGCCTCATCCACGTGTTGTTCGGCAGCGATATGGATCCGGCGTCACTCCCCGCACGAGTCTTCTTCGGAATATTCATGGTATCGTTTTTCGGGACTCCACTGAGCATGTCGCTCTACGTTCTTGAAAAGAGCCATGCGAACATGTTAGCTTACTTGATCTTTACGATAGTCAACGTGGGGCTGGACATCATTCTCATCCCGAGATTCGCCATGGTCGGAGCTGTGATACCGGTGGCGCTGGTGATAATCGCATCGCCGTTCGTCTACCGTTATATACTGTCGAGGTATGCTCCCGAAGTGCGGATTCCGTTCGGATTCATAGGCAGATGCTTCATCGCGGCCGCTCCGGTCCTCCTGCTCATGCCCCTGGCGCCGCACGTCGATTCGGTCCTCGAATTCCTGCTTGCTTCCTCGGGAGCTTTTGTGCTTGCCTTGCTGGGATTCAGGGTCATGGGTATCCTGGGGAGCGAAGAACGGGACATGTTGACCGCCGTGCCTTTGCCGATGATGAGTATCTTGTTGAAGTTCTTGATTCCGGGGGAAGGATCCAAGTCGCGTCCAGGAGGTCATTGATGCACAGAGAAATGAAACTCACCGTGGTGATCCCGTGCTACAACGAGGAGGCGGGAATCGAGCAGGTCATTCGATCGCTGCCGGATTGTGTCGACGAGATAATCGTGGTGGACAACAACAGCACGGATCGAACCGCTGAAGTAGCTGAGAAAATGGGTGCAAGGGTTTGCTTCGAAAAGAGGAAAGGATACGGCGCCGCATACAAAACCGGTCTAAAGGCGGCGACCGGCGACATAACGATCACGATGGACGGGGACGGGAGTTATCCCTCAGAGCAAATCGTCGAACTCGTGGATTATCTCCTCGACAACGACGTAGATTTCCTTTCCACTTCCAGATTCCCCCTCAAGAATCCGGACGCGATGAATTTCACGAACAAGGTGGGGAACTTCGCCTTGACCGCGGCCATGCTGGTGCTCTACGGCAAGAAGGTCAAAGACTCCCAGTCCGGCATGTGGGTCTTCAGGACCGCGGTGCTCCCCAAGCTGCATTTGACCAGCGACGGAATGCCTTTCTCCGAGGAGATAAAGATCGAGGCGATAAGGGCGAAAGGAGTGAGATTCGACGAATACCACATAAACTACCACGAGAGAATCGGTGAGGTGAAGCTGGAAAAATGGAGAGACGGAATGAGGAATCTGCTCTTCCTCCTCAAGAAAAGATTCAGTTGAAAGGTATCTTCCCTCCGACCACGGTCCCGATGGTGGGAGCGATCCTTTTCGGTGCTCATGCCGCCGGGATGATGTCGGCTTTCCCTGAGGCGGCGAGGTTCCTGATCGTTATCCTCGTATTCGTCTTGTGGCCGGGAGACATCGTAACACGCACATTGATTCGTTTCCGAACGTCTTCGTTGAGTCTCAGGTTTCTCACTTCGACGCTTGCGGGGCTGGGTTTCTGCTCTCTCTTGGCCTGGGGAGCCATGCTGGTCGAGGTGTCCTTCCGGCACTTCCTGATTCTTTTGCAAGTCGCTGTGTTTGCATTGTATCTGATCGACGTTCTCCTCGCCTCCTTGAACAGACGACGGGCAAGAGCCGCTTTTGCCGGGAGCCTTCTACCGAGCGTAAAGTGGGATACGGCGATGTGTATCGCAGCGGCGGCGGCCGCCGCCTTCTTTTTTTTCACCCTGCCCGACAAGAGCTACTCCAATGATTCGTTCGATCACATCGGCTACGTGAGAAACATCTCGGCGGAGAACGACCTGACACCCAGCGGGGTGCTCGCCCAACCGCCGGAGGTCGACCTCTCGAGGCTCAAGGCGGATCCACGCAAGGGCGCTATGCATCCCGTGCTGGCCGCCCTCGGCGTATTCGCATCGATCGATCCGGCCGTGTTCTGGTACTACCTGCCCGTGATCCTCGCGCCGATCGCGCTTCTGGGGTTTTTCTTTTTCTCC